>JADFZC010000386.1 GCA_015232735.1 Oligoflexales bacterium
ACTCACTGTCGATTTTGAATATCGGATAGGAGTTGACGTATCCTTTGACCGCCATTTGCACGATGGCCACGGAATCATTGCAGACGCCGACGGTACCCCATCCATCGGCAATCAGCTTTTTCCTGTAGACGAGAGTACGGTTCATGTCTACGAGATATCCGGCCAGAAGCAGCGCCCTGTGAGCCTCCTCGCCGCTGAAACGGTCGCTGACCTTCAGCCCCAGCCAGTTCTCGATCTTTGTACTTTTTTCCCCATAAAATCCCATTTTGGGAACCCCCTGAAAATACCTCATGGCAGCATTTATCCTCTGCCCGGCCGTCTTTCTGCCCGATTTTACGGAAAATACTATTTCGGAATGTATTGGCGGCAGGATCGCCTCCCGCTCGTTTCCATGCCAAATTCCGGTCCGCTGGAACACGGCAGCGGCTATGGCCAGTGAACTTCCGTCCTCGGTTTTCACGTATGCCGGAATGAAAGGTGCTATGTAGTGGCGAACCATCGCGGTCATTTCGTGACCATTTTCAGAAAGCGCCCTCAGAAAATGATCCAGCCGCGCATATGCCCGTCCATTGTATATGACGCGAAACTGTTTTTTCCTTTCGGCGGCAATGTTTGTACTCAGGCGCTCGATGACCTCGCTGAAAATTGTATTTTGTACGATTTCGGTTTCATCGTCAGCCTCGCTTCGGAAGAAACCAAAATAGATCTTTGGAGAATTTTCCGGCGGTCTTGTGGGTGCAAGTTCAATTGAAATACGATCCGCCATACCGTAATCAAACGTTGTCGGCAGCTGATTTACCGATTTCAGCGCTGAAGGCAAATAGATCCCCTCGCCCGGCAGAGCGGGGCTATGGCGTGCGATACCGGTGGCAATTTTCCGCGCCGCATCCAACTGCCCGACAGTGAACTGGAGAAGATCGAGCAGCATCTCCGGCCGGAATGCCAAATCGTACTGCTCGGCATTTTCCTTGACGTCAATGCCGACTGAAAGCTTTACTACCTTGAACAGCCGATCCATAAACTTGACGGCCTCCCTCTGACTTTCAAATTGGCGAATCAAGTCCGGAAGGCTGACAGTATCATGATACCTTTCTTTGACAAGTTCATGAATGTTGGAATTTCCGGAAGTCCCGGGGATTCTGTACTTCAGGGAACTCGAAGATTCACTGTCATCCGTCAGGCCGCAACCGGTCAAAAATGAGAACGACAAAAGCATAAGCAGGCAAAGACAAAGCCTTACATTCAAATTTGGTTTTGAATGGTCCATTTTCATGGCATCACCACCCTTTCCGTAATGAAACAATGATTCAAAGATTGAAAATTTGACTCTTCAGACTATTTTAAATGCCTTTTCAAAAGGAGGAAAGGACTATTCTTCTGCCGAAGCGGAAGATGTGGGGGCAACCCTGCAGCATCTGGCCTCAACATTGCATGGTGAACCTATGCACCATGCCCTGCAGCCGTTGTCATTGCATTCAAAATCATTAACGTGGTTTGTCGGGATCTCATGGCTTCCCAGCAAGTCTATCCTTTGCATGCCTGTGGCAACATATCCCGGCTGACACTGTGACCATGTGCTCCACTGGTTCACCTTTCCATTCTGTTTTTTGCCCGGCATGCAGGAGAGCTTTATGTTCTCCAGCTTTTTGACAAGAGCCTTGAGTTCAAAGATCTCCTGTTTCAGCTGTGCCGATGACGGCGGATTTTCGTCTTTGCCTGAAACCGTCACAGGCTTCATCCAGCATATCAAGGCTGCGAGCGGAAATGCAAGCATCATAGAGATCTTCATATCTCATCCCTCATATTTAATAATTTCCATATGCCTGAAACCTCTTTACGATCATTTATCCGAAAAATCATGCAGCCTTTGATTCAACGCCCACCTGGCGTTTGAGAAGGTCCATCGTCTCATGGACGGCTAGTGTGTCGTCGAGGGGCATGATTTCACTCTCCGGAAGACCGTTTTTCAGACATCTTACCGCCTCCTCTATCTCGAATCTGTATCCTCCCCCACTGAACGGATAGCGCAGCGTTTTGCGAAAGGGGTTTGCATAGGGCGGAAGGCGCAAAGCCAGTTTCGAGGCAAGGATGGCCGCCTTTTCCTTCGGCATCAGACTTCCAAGGGGTTTCATAACTGACGGCAGTTCATCAAAACTTCCAGCAAAACGCTCAAGAACAAGCTTCTTCGGCGCATATACGGGCGATTTGATATTAAGAACCCCCCTGGAGCCGTAGAGCGATATCTCAAGGGGCGTGGAGGCGCGCAGACTTGCTGAGAAAACCGCCAGCTTGTCCTCCCGGTATTTCAGAGTGATTGAGACATTCTCCTCGACGCGGCTTTTTCCGACTGTACCCATCGCTTTGACATCAGACGGAGTGCCCAGGAAATAATGAGCCAGCGATACGGGGTATATCCCGAAATCAAACAAGGCCCCTCCCCCCAGCTTGGGGTCATACAGGCGTTCTTCCGGGGAAAACTTCGTACGAAGGCCGAAATCGCCTGTCATCAGGCAGATGTCACCCAGAGTCCCGCTCCCCACAATTTCCCTGGCCGCCTTCATCGCCGGAACAAACCTGCTCCACAGGCCGTCCATTATAAACAAGCCTTTTTTTCTGGCGGCATCAACCACCAGCCTGGCATCATGAAGGCTGGTCATAAAAGGCTTTTCACAAATAAATGGAAGATTGTTTTCAATGCATAAAAGCGCATGCTCCATGTGGTGTGTAAGCGGAGTGTCTATAAATACCGCGTCTATGTCGCGATCACATGCCATGTCGGAGTAAGATCCGAATGCCCTGGGGATATTATGGATTTTTGCAAATTCGCCGCTTTTTTCAATCGAGTCTGAAGCTATGGCGGTTACAGCCGCACAATCCACAAATTGAAAGCTTTTTAAAAATACTTTTGCGATGTTTGATGTGCCAAAGATCCCGAACCGGATCTTACCCCTTGTCTGAGCCATCTGAATTGATCCCTCACCCTTTGTTCAAAAGCCTTTTGAAAAATCCCTTTTCCCATTCAAATCTTATTATCTCGGTCATGTCAAACTCACTTTTGTGGGTCTGCCAGACCCTTTCTGCGAATTTCCACATATCCGGCTTCGACAGCACCGAGACTTTTTTTAGAATTTCAGCGAGTTCCTCGTTTGTTTCATATTGATAATAATCTTCCGACGGCTTGAGGGTGGTTCCCCTTGTGCCAAACGAAGTTGATATTACAGGAAGGGTCGCCGCGATATATTCAAATATCTTGACGTTGCTCCCGGAGCCCGTTTTCACCGGATTAAAGGCAAAATCAGCTGCGGAAAAATAGGGAAGCACTTCCGGAACAGGGCCGGTCACGATCATCCGTCCTTCCCGTTCGGCCTTTTCTCCGACCGATCCAACTATCAAAAAATATATTCCCAGCCTGGCAAGCAAATCCCGTTCTTTCCTCTCAAAAGCCCTTACTTCGGAAAGAGCGTCATTGTTCGGCCCGTGGCGGCTTCCGCTGAACATGACAAGATGTTCATTTTCTTTGATCCCCAGGCTGTTTCTTACCTCGCTGCGCATTTTTTCATTTGGTACATAAAGCTTCGAATCTATGCCATTTGGAGCAATATGAACCATCTGGGGGTTTTTC
>JADFZC010000387.1 GCA_015232735.1 Oligoflexales bacterium
AAATCCCCTTTTTCTTTACGGTAAGAGAAGCCCGGCTGTCGTTGAGGCTTTCAGCGAGGTCGGCCTCAGGGTAATTCTCGCGGGGCTCACCATGATCTTTGGCTTCACCTCGTTCATCATGGGATCATATCTCTCGGATATACGGGACTTCGGCATTTTCATGTCGGTTGGGATAGCATTTTCCCTCATCGTTTCAATATTTTTCGTTCCTGCGCTTCTTTCTTTCATAAAGATATCGCCCGGGAAGGACAGGGCGGGGAAGGCTTTACCTTCCGGCATCCGCGGCATAAGGGAAAGAACAATCGGCCGGATTTTGGGGAGCGGAAAAATTATTGTCGCTATTTCCCTTATGATCCTTGCACTAGGTGCAGCCTTTATCCCCAAAATCGAGCGAAGGGTCGACCTGATCGATTTTCTGAAACAGGACAGCATTCTAAGAAAAACAACTGACCTCATAGACAGAAGTTTCGGGGGATCCAAGCCCCTCAATATCATCATCGAGGGCGATCTGCAAAACCCCGGAGTGCTTAAGGAGATGATCCGCCTTGAAAAGTATCTTGAGGCAAACGGGGCTGGAAACAATCCGATGTCCGTCGCCGATATCATTTCAGAAATGAACGACACGGTGGACAACCAGAAGACAATTCCGGACGACAGGGCGAGGGTCGCAAATCTCTTTTTTCTCCTGGAAGGTCAGGATATCCTTCCCACCCTTATCAATTCTGATAAAAATATGGGCGTTGTAACCGCCACACTGAGAACGCTCGACGTCCCCGGACTTCACAGGGTCATAAACAAAGTGGACAGCCATCTGAACGCCTGGAACGGAACATACGCCGCAATAAACATCGATGATCTTCCCGAGGCGTCCGGAAAACCGCTTCTTCTCCATCGGGGCGAAAGGACGGCGGAAATGATCGCATGGGACGCGGCGAGAAGAAATCCTGGGACGCTCCTTGATCCTGCGCCCATCCGCAGGAAAATTGAAGAGGCCCTGAGACCTTCAGCCCTGAGCCCCGAGGAAACCTATTCCCTTTACATTGAGATCAGGAACAGTCTCCCCGCGAAGCTTCAGGAAAATGAGATCTTTCTCTCGGATCTGAAAAGCAATCTCATCGAGCTTTCACAAAAGAGGTTTTTTGTCCACGAACGCGAATTGTCAAAGGTACCGGGCATAGGCACTGACAAGCTTGAGACATTTTCCATAAAAATGTCCGAAGGCGATCTCAACGTGATAGGCCGAAACCTCGACAAGGCCATTATCGACAGCCAGTTCGAGAGCTTTTTCATCGCGCTCGTATTCATTTTCATACTTCTCACATGGCAGCTCAGATCGTGGCTCACAGGACTGCTCGGCCTGATACCGATCATCATGACCGTCGTTGTCATGTTCGGCGTCATGGGCCTTACCGGCATCCCGCTTACAATCTCAACCGTGCTGGTCGCCAGCATCGGGCTTGGAATAGGCATAGACTACTCCATCCACTTTTGCGTGAGGTTCAAGAGATTCCATGAAATGAACAAGAACACCATGCAGGCACTTGTCATGACGCTTGAAACCACCGGAACGGCGATAATAGTCAACGCCCTGGCGGTATGCGTGGGGTTCGCAACGCTCCTTTTTGCCGAAATACTGCCTCTCAAAGAGTTTGGATTTCTGGTCTCGCTGACAATGATCGGCTGCGGGCTGGGCGCCCTGACGCTGCTGCCCGTTCTCATACTAAAAATAAACCCCGGGATCGGAAAAAGGAAAAGTTCCCGGGAAAAAATCAACAACATCGAATCGGAGGAAAACGCAAATGTCACTATCTAGAAACAAATTATTCATAATTGTCCTTTCGCTCCTTGGCGGCTGGCCGGCTTTTTCGGCAGAATCCAAACTGAGTGCAAACCAGATACTTTCAAAGGTCGACGATACGGTCAATGCCCCCAGGGACCAGGAGATAAAAGCGACCATCACGCTTGTAGACAGGGATGGAAAGGAAAAACAAAGACAGCTTGTGATAACACAGAAGGGAAGTGACAGGAGGATGGCAAAATTTCTTTCCCCGGCCGACCAGAAGGGAATCGCATTTCTCTCGCTGCCTGACGACGTCACCTATCTTTACCTCCCTGCTTTCGGGAAGACAAGGAGGATCGCCTCGCACGTGAAAAACACGAAATTCGCAGGAACCGACTTTTCCTATGAGGACATGGAGGCAAAAAGATTCTCAAGGAAATTCACGCCAGTCCTTGTCAAAGACGACAGCACGTCGTACACGCTGGAACTTACCCCCAAAAAAGATGCCGTAAGCGACTATTCGAAGATAGTGATGCAGGTGGGCAGGGAGAGCTTCATTCCCCTGAGAATGGATTTATACGACAAGAGCGGAAAGCTTTCCAAAATAGCCACCCAGGAAAAAATCGAGAAGATCTCCGGATACTGGACGGCCTTGAAAAGCACCATGGAAGACAAAAAGGAGAACCACAGGACGATCATGTCCCAAACCGAGACGAAGTTCGACCAGAACCTTTCAGATGACAGGTTCACGGAACGTTATCTCGCAAAATAGAAGGAGCAGCCATGAATACAAAAATAATAAACAATTCCCTGATTGCGATCCTTGCGATATCTTTCCTGGTGGCCGGGTCGATCGCGCTTGCCTCGGGGGAAGAGGGTCAGCCGGCCAGGGATGTCAAAATCGGCGGTTACATTGGAACGGATAACCGCGCTGGACTGAAAGACAAAAATATTCCCTTCCATGAGTACAGGCTTGATATGAAGACGGAGGCAAAACAAGGGGACAAAGCCAGGTTCTACGGCGAAGCATGGCTCAGGAACATGGGACTTTCCGGCGTGAAAAAATCCGACGACCTGACCGACAAGGACAAGGTCTCGCCGTATAATCTCGATGTCCGCGAGGCCTATGGCGACCTTTACGGTTTTCTGTCGGACAACATTGATCTTCGCGTCGGACGGCAGAGGATAGCGTGGGGAACGGCCGACAGGATCTCCCCCACCGACAACCTCAACCCGCTTGACCTTGAGGACATCTGGGACTTCGGAAGGCATCTGGGCTCTGACGCCATCAAGGCCACGTACTACAAAAACGACTTCTCCCTCTCGGTCGTATACATCCCCATCTTCACCCCCGCGGTGCTTCCCAGGGGGAATTATGCCATGGCGCTGGCCCCGCAGATGGCCGCTCCGGCCGGTCTTTCCGTGCAGACGAGAAGCGATACGGTGGTCCTTCCGGAAAACGACATTAGCCACGCCTCAAGCGTCGGACTTAAGCTGGCAGAGAAAAATTTCATGGGGCTTGATCTTTCCTTAAGCTATGTCCACACCCGCGATTCTCTTCCAATGGTGGAAAGCGTGGCGCTCTCACCAGCCGGAACATCACCTGCGGCAGTCAATCTTGCAGGCAGGCTCATCTATCCGAGGATGAACATCCTGGGCGCCGACCTTGCTGGTTCCATATCAAGCGTGGGCGTCTGGATGGAAGCTGCCACGTTTTTCCCTGAAAAGGTGACCCTTGTCACGGACCTTTCCGCCCTGGGTATGGGGACATCCGAAGAGACTGTCCTTCCCGGCAGGCCATATACGAAATATGTCGTTGGCGCCGATTATTCCTTCA
>JADFZC010000388.1 GCA_015232735.1 Oligoflexales bacterium
AATTATGATGGCATAAAAGATATTCTGGGATTAAGAATAATAGTTGATACCGTAGATCAATGTTATGAAACGGAAGATATTTTAAAACAATTATGGGATTATATACCTGAAGAAAGAGATGACTACATACAAGTTCCAAGAGCTTCTGGATATAGAGCAATTCATAACGTTTTTAAAACTGATAATTTAACTTTTGAAACTCAAATATTAACCAAAGATATGTACCAATATAACGAATTCGGACCGGCAAAACACTCGGTTTATAAAATAATGGATACCGAAAAAGGATCTTCAAAGAACACCAGAGTAAAAGAATTTTTGAAGGACTATATAAGTTCTATAGAAAAAGTGAGCTACCAAGAGCCAATTATAAATACTTCAAATAAAATTTATACTTTTACACCTAAAGGTGACATTATCGAATTAGTAAAAGGTGCTATATTATTGGACTTTGCATATAGTATTCATGCGGATATTGGAAATAAAGCCGTAGGCGGAATGATAAACGGTAAAAATGCTAAGTTAACTGATGAATTACGTAATGGAGATAAAGTAGAAATATTAGTTTCAGGACACAAGAAAAAACCAAGTGAAGACTGGATAAAACTGGTTAAAACCTCGAAAGCTAGAACACTTATTAGAAGAGCTTTAAGACAAAAATAATTATTTTAATCTTTGAACTTCTTTGTGAAGAGTATGCTTTTTAAGGATTGGGTTATATTTCTTTATTTGCAATTTTTCTGTGGTGTTGATTCTATTTTTTTGAGTGACATAGGATCTTAACCCTGTTTCAGTGCATTCTAAACCTATTATTAATCTGTTGCCTTTTTTCTTTGCCATAACAGAAGGTAGTTTACAATGTATTTTAGTTTATTTCAAGGGCTAATTAATACCACTTATATATCCAACCTATAGTTTACAAAAATAGGCTTTTATGTTAAGATATTGCCGATTCGTAAGAATCGATCTTTGAAAAATAATCTATAGAAAGGATGTAATAAAAGCAATGAAGAGAACTGGTCTCGTAAGAGCCTCTTCTGTGCTTCTATTGGTAATGGTTCTTCTCACTGCCTGTACTCCAGCGACAATGTCCAACATTACGGATACTGTCGGAACGAGTTTACGGCACGTTAGAGTTGAAACCTATAACCAGAGCATGGAAATTTGGCGAACGGCCGCATTCTGGGTACCCCCTCTTTTGTTTGTGGGTATCATGATTGCGGGCTTTGCAATGGCCTTCTTTTTCTCCGTCGAAGGAGATGGGAAGGCATTCGTCAGCACGCTCCTTGTAGCGCTCGTCATAGCAGGCTTTGCCTCCCGTGCGAGCTGGAAAAACATTGTTGATCGCGCCGTGGTAGAGGTACCAAAGGCGGCGGACGACAATGCCATCAATGGACTTAAATTCAAAAAGCAAGAGGTGTCTTACAAATACCTCGAGTCTGTGAACTATCTGTTCACGGACATGCTTCCGAATGAGTCTACGAACTTTGCTGAAGATTCCGACATCGTAAAACAATGTCACGGTAATCTTGATGGGGCAACAAACTGTTACCCATATGAGCATGTTTACTATAGTTACACGTCCCACACCTGTGTGGCTCGCGATGACGATGGAAACTGCACCAGCGAAGTGAGTACAGATCATTATCAGCACGACCCGGATGTGAGATATCTGGTTCGGTATGGAGCGGTAGCAAATCTACCGGATAAATACTCCACTCCGGAAACAAATCTCATCATCCGAGGGAGCAACCCTGATAAACCAGTCATGATCTTCTCAGACTGGATGTTGCCTCCCAACTTTGACCAAGTGTGGTTTTCAGATCGCGCGTCGCGTGAACATCGAAACTACACCCCGGCTGACGTGACACCCCCAAGCGAGTGGACTTTCTACAAAGAACTTCAAACTCGCGGGGCCTCATCGGATCACCGCTATTCGAACCCTCTCTTGGCGACCGCCAATGAGAGTTTCGTTGGTGATCCGGCGTTGATTTCGCGTCTTGAAGCCGCGGGGATGCTTTTGACTCCCCGCACTCTCTATAGCCCTACCGGAGGAAATGTACGAACGTACTTTGATTTCGTATATCCATTGGGATCCTGCATAAGGAACCTCCCTGTGGACTGGGCAGGCTTCACAGTCAGAGCTGGAACGGTCAACACGTACTACGGGAACACTTTGCACATCTCGAATTCTTTTGCATTTGTTTGCGAGGATGACTTGAATGCGCAGGGAGTTACTCTTGACGGTCTCGTCTACAGTATCAAGGCCGACTTGTATAACGAAAACAAGTGGCAGCGACAACTGGGCGGGGAAACTCTGTATACGATCATGCAGCAGAACACGATTCTCGTGGTTTGCTCTGTCTCGTCTGCGGAGATGAAAATTTCGTCCACGGGATGCCGTGTTATGAGTGGGTTGCCCATCGGCAATGAGGCCCTTAAACAGGCCTTCCTCTCAGGCATTCCCCAGGAACTGCAAAATATCTCTTTCACCCCTGAAGGTTTCTTCGGAAATCCTGAAGTGGTTAAATCGGGAGACGGTTCACTGTCAATCATCGGCACTGAAGGACATCCGATGTATTTGTGGCAAGTCTATGGGGCCAAAAAGCCCTCTATGGACGAAAATTTCGGCTATCTCGTAGACCGAATTGTCCTTACCCCGGAGCAGATTCAAGAGGTAATTGATGAAGGTGTCGCGAAACAACGCGATGTTGTAAGTCACCTCTACACACTGCCGTGGGTCATATTGGGCGTCGAGTTTTTCTTATTCCTGTTGTTCGCACTTGGAATATTCGAAAACTTGTAACGCAAAAAAATCTCATTCATTGCAAAGGAACTGAAAAATGAAGAATATCTTCAAAATCCTGAGCCTCATCTTTGTGGGGCTGTTCGTGTTCTCCGCCTGTGCGCCCGCTACTCCTCCTCCGACCGTCATCGAAAAGGTGACCGAAGAATTCAAGATGGCCTACAACGACGCAGCATCCTTCTACGCCTCGTATGCGGCGCTTGATGCGAAGGAGTCTGAAGTTGCTGGCCAGCTGATCAACAAGGTTCAGCAATTGAACGACCAAAACCGGGATGACTACTTCCTGGTCAAGTCATGCTTTACGAACTCTGAAGACTTCTTTGTCGCCATCACTACCTCGGCCTACGGGCCAGGCGGTATCGGCGGTGCACAAGACGATTCCGCCTACATGAATATCTTGGCGTTGGGTCAAACCCTTCCTCAAGGTGTCACTGTGGAAGAATGTCAAAAGGGCGCGACCAGCATGATCATCAATTCCCGCGCGATGCGCGAAGAAGGGTTCAATCTCAAGAATGAGATCCTTCGCATCCGCAAGGAGAAAGCCTTACTGGAAAAAGGCACTATTACCAGTGCTGTGGTTTTTGAGTTCTACCAGAAATATGGTGCTGACCTCAAGGCTATGATCCAGTCCGGCGACCAGAAATTCGCAGAGTTCATCGGGTCCAAATCGGCAGATCAACAACTCCCCGCGGATTTCGTTGGGTTCCCCACTGCTTTGCTCGCCGTGCCTTCCAAGAACGCCGAGATCGGAGAAACCTATTTGGCTATCTCTGAAGGTCGTATGGCACCCCCTCAAGG
>JADFZC010000389.1 GCA_015232735.1 Oligoflexales bacterium
AATCGGGACTCGGGTATCGAAACATGGAATTACCAGACGTTTTTGAGAAGCTACCCTTGGCACCAGAAACTGGTTGTTTGTGCAAATAATTCTGTGTTTTTTGATTATGAAGAAATTAGGGTTTTGGCCAACCACTCGTTAATAAAACACTCAATTTTTCCATTGAGGATTTCATCCGGGTCGTGATGTTCAAAATTTGTTCTGTGGTCCTTGACCATTTTGTAGGGATGTAAAACGTAGGAACGTATTTGACTGCCCCAGCCTATATCGGATTTGGCACCTTCGATGGATTCCTGTTGTTTTCTCCGTTTTTCCATCTCTTTTTCATAAAGTTTGGATTTTAGCAGTTTTAAACATTGATCCCTGTTTTGGTGCTGGGATCTCTGGGTTTGGCACTGGACTATGATTCCTGAAGGCAAATGGGTCATGCGCACAGCTGAATCCGTCTTGTTAACATGCTGGCCGCCTGCGCCGCTGGATCTGTAAGTATCAACCTTTATATCGACGGGATTAATTTCTATATCGATTTCATCGTCGATTACGGCTGAGACATAAACTGATGCGAAGGATGTATGACGTCTGGCATTTGAATCGAAAGGACTTATTCGAACCAGCCTATGAACACCGGATTCGGCCTTCAAAAGTCCAAAGGCGAATTTTCCCGACACTCCGAAAGTGACGTTCTTGATTCCAGCCTCTTCACCATCAAGTATGTCAAAGATTTCTGTCGTCCAGCCTTTAATTTCAGCAAAGCGAAGATACATCCTGAAAAGCATGGAAGCCCAGTCGCACGATTCGGTACCTCCTGCACCGGCGTTGATTGTGACAAGCGCATCAGAGTGATCGAGCTCGCCACTTAACATACTCTGTATTTCCAAAAACTTAAGATAACTTTCAAGATCGGCAAGAATGGTCTCGGCTTCAGAAAGATATTCGGATTCTCCCTCTTGCGCCAGATCCAGGGCGGCAGACAAGTCTGCCTTCATGGAATCGAGTTTTTTTGCCTGGTCTATTGTTAATTCAAGTTGCTTTTTTTCCTTAAGGATTGGCGCCGATTTTTTTGGGTCCGACCAAAAATCAGGATTTGCCGCTATCTCATCTTCCAGTTCCTTAAATCTCTCTTTTTTTGTACCAACGTCAAAGAAACCTCCATATCAGGTCGTATTTCTTATTAAGTTCCTTTGTCCTTATTAGCAAAGTATCCAAATCCACAGCAAATCTCTCCTTGATAGTATTTTTGGTTTTTTCTTTCAAATGTAATGGTTAATATTGCCTCCTGATTGACAGCTTTGTCATTTAATCAGTATCATAGTAACTGAAGGCATACCAGTTCTTATTCTATTTTGAAGACTGGAATTATTGCAGTGATATTGCTAACAAAACTGGACAGTAATAAGGTTCTCATAAATCTTGACACGGTTAAGTATCTGGAATCTATTCCTGATACTTTAATTCACTTCTTAAATGGAGAATCCTTGATCGTTAAAGAATCGTTGGACGATATCTCAAAAATGATTCTTAGCTATAAGAGCGAAGTTTTAAGAGAATCATATAAAAATTAAATTTCTGGGTAAATTAATTCCCTGACGCTAAAGCGGCAGGGAATTATCCTGAGCCCTGAAGGCGAAGGATCTGTCACGAAATATTGCCCCAGAAACGTCTCCTGAGCCTCAAAGGCGAAGGATCTGTCACGAAATATCAGCATGTTACAACGAGATCCTATGCAAGTTTCGCTTGCCAGGACAAATAGCTGGCGCTTTTCGCGTCAACTACTGATTAATTTATTAATCTATTTAAGTCTAATTAAGGTGGGATTATGGATATTACTAGCATACTGGGCCCTGTTATATCTTTGGGGATGATTCTGGGAGGGATGATTCTTGAGGGCGGCCATATGAGCTCTGTCCTTCAGCTGACGGCCGCGATGATCGTGTTTGGCGGCGCATTTGGCGCTTTGATGGTTGGTTATACTCTTCAAGATATTATCCATGCGTTTAAGGCGGTGAGTATCTGGTTGAAAAATTCGCCTATTAACACAAACGAGATTTTGGATACTATACTGGATCTTGCGGCAACGGCCAGAAAGGAATCAATTCTGGCCCTGGAAAAAAAGAGAGCCTCAATTTCTTATGCTCCTCTTGCAAAGGCCGTAAAGCTTGCCGTTGATGGTACCGATCCCGCAATAATAAGAGAAACGCTCGAAACGGAAGCTCATGTGGTCGAGGAGGAATCTGAGATATCCGCCAAGTTTTTCGAGGATTTTGGAGGTATAGCACCTACCATCGGGATTCTCGGAGCTGTAATCGGTCTCATCCACGTTATGAACAACCTCAATAATCCTGATGCGATTGGCCCAGGTATTGCCGTTGCCTTTGTCGCCACGCTTTATGGAGTAGGTTCGGCCAATATTTTCGGGATTCCCGTAGCAAAGAAACTCAAGAGAAAAGCCCTTATTGATAAAGCCGCCAGGGATATGGTCATGATAGGGGTTGACGGAATTCTGGCCGGGCTGAACCCCAAGGTAATTGAGGAGAAGCTGGCAGTATTCTGTCCAGGCCGGGGTGGAGAGGAGTAGGGGAGGAAGTATCGAGAATATTTAGCAGGAAATATTTCTTATGTCCGATAAAAAACATAAATGCCCTGAGTTTGAAAACCATGAACGCTGGCTTATCAGCTATGCCGACATGTTAACGCTCCTTTTCGCGGTTTTTGTGACACTCTATGCTCTCAAGGAAGACGGGGAGAAGGCACAGGATGTTGCCGGTTCTCTTCAGGAAAGTTTCAGCAAGCCGATGGAAGATATTCCCATGGCAAACAGGATCGGACCAAACCAGGAGGGATTCGGAATATTTGAACACATGAAGGGTAATTCAGCAAGGCCTCCGATTTCAAAGAAATTTTTTACAAAGATCAGCAGAGTGAAGATTATTGACGAAGAGGCCGGGAAGATGAGAAAGGAAATTGAGGACAGGCTCTATGGAGAAAACCAGTTCAGAAAAGATACTGAACCCGGCTTTGAAAGAATAATATCGATTCACAAAGTCTCTGATGGATTCAAGGTGACTTTGCTTGCCAAACACTTTTTCGAGTCCGGTGATACCAAGGTCAAGCAGAGTGCGCTTAGGGAACTTGATCTTGTAATCGACTATCTCAAGAATCTTGACAGACCGATTACCGTGGAAGGTCATACCGACTCGATACCGCCTATCATGATGAGCAATTGGAGGCTCTCAACCCTGAGGGCTACAAATATTCTTGAATATATGATCTCACGCCACAATTTTCCGACCACAAGGCTGTCTGCAGTAGGTTATGCCGATACGAAACCGATGGCGAGCAATGCTACGGAAAATGGCAGGGCGCTCAATCGAAGGATAGAGTTTAAAGTTCACTACAACAATGAGGATGCTGTGGATTCCGAGTAAGATGAATCTTTTTCGAAAAAATTCAAGGATTCCCATAAAAATAGTTGTTCTCACGGGTCTTCTATTTTTACTACCTCCCTTACATGAAAATTCCGGCCTGTCGGCAGACAAGCTTTCCGAAAAGAGTTTTAAGGAAATTATTAAACGATATACCTTTGTCGGTGATTTTTCTG
>JADFZC010000390.1 GCA_015232735.1 Oligoflexales bacterium
TAACACTTAAGGTGGATATTGAAGCAAACCAGTTCGGAGGATACAACGACGAGGGGGCACCGAAGGTGGGTAAGAGGACGTCTTCCCAGATTGTGACAGTAAAAAATGGACAGACTGCGGTCATATCCGGTCTCGTATCGACATCTGAATCGGAAACATATCAAAAAATTCCATTTCTTGGGGATATCCCAATTCTTGGATGGCTTTTCAGGAACTCTCAGATTAAAAAAGAGACCACGAGTCTCATGATTTTCATTACCCCCCATATTGTATATGGCGCCAATGACCTGGCATCAATTTACGAGAAAAAGGTTCAGGAACGAAACGAACTTATCAAGAAGGGATTCGGGGACATCAAGCACGATCCTTTCATGGAAAAGCTGCCGGATGAAAAGGCGGGGCAATACCATGAAGATTCATATGACCGAATGGAAAAGAAGGACGAGAAGGATTTCCTCAAGGAACTGCGAAAGGACATGGGATATACCCAGGAGGAAGTGGACAATATGGAGAGGCAGGAGGAAGCGAAAAATGCCGTACCCATAAAACCGGATTCCAAGGATGCGAAACCGCCTTCTCCCGATGGAACCGCACCTAATGATGGTGCCGACAAGAAAAAGAAATCAAATCCTGGAGACTCATCCGGATTTGGCAGAGGCCCAGAGGGAACTGGTGGCGATTCCTTAATCAACGACTCGGCTCCTTCGGAACCTCCGCCAGCCCCGGCGGCCTTGCAACCTCCATCTGCCGGTCCGGAACCTGAACCTCCCATGATGCCGGCGGAAGCTCCTCCGCCTCCACCGCCAGCTGACGTACCTCCTCCACCGCCGGCTGATCTGCCTGGAGAGCCCATGCCTGCGCCCCCTAGTGGTTATTAACTTGGATTTGTTTGGAAACAAAGGTATGTAACACGAATTGAGGTAACGATAAAAACAGTATGGCTGATCAACAAACAGACAACCTGAGCAAAAACCCTGAAGAGCCCCAAAGTTCAGTTGTAAATCTTGAACGAAATCCTTCGTGGACCCGTCTGCCTTCAGTCGAATTTAGAAGTCTGGAACATAAAACGATCGGTCAGATACTTGTTGAGACTTCCGTCATATCTCAAAGCCAGCTGGAAGAGGCACTCAGCGAACAGCGTGATGGCCAGCATGAGAAGAAGCTTGGGGAATTGCTGGTCGAGAAGGATTACCTTAACGAAGAGGATATGCTCAAGGCGCTGGCGGTTCAGCTTGATCTTCCCTATTATGATAAACTTCCCATAAATGACATAGATCCGGCTCTTGTAGACAGCATTCCGATACAATTTTGCAGGGACAACCTGATATTGCCCATTGCTCGTGATGATTTCAACGTGACGGTGGTTGTGGCAGATCCCCTGAATATTTTTCCGCTGGATGATCTCAGACTGATACTCTCTACGAATATAAATATGATAGTAAGTCCGCCGTCTGTGATCGAGAACAGCATAAACAGGGTGTATGAAAGAGCCAATGACGCGTCCCAGAAAGTGATTGACGAACTTAACGTCCCGGACATCGGTGAAGATTCCGACCTCGATGAAACGAGGGACCTTTTGGAGTCGTCAGATGATGAAAAACCGATTATAAGGCTTGTTAACGGTCTTCTCGCAAGAGCTGTCAAGGAGCGCGCCTCCGATATCCACATTGAGCCTTTTGAAAACGAGGTTCTTGTGAGATTTCGTATCGACGGGGTTCTTCAGGATAAGACCCAGGTTCCCAGAAGACATGCGGGATCACTTGCATCAAGGATAAAAATCATCGGCAAGCTTGATATTGCCGAAAAGAGGGTTCCGCAGGACGGCCGTATCGGTATCAAAGTTGCCGGAAAGGAGATTGACGTAAGATTATCCGTGCTTCCCGTCGCGCATGGCGAAAGGATCGTAATGCGTCTTCTTGATAAATCGGCAGGCGGCAAAAGGCTGGATCAGATGGGGATGGAGACCTCCATCTACGAGACGATGTGCGGACTTATAGAACAAAAACACGGGATCATCCTTGTCACTGGTCCAACCGGTTCCGGGAAAACGACCCTCCTGTACGCTTGCCTGATGCATATCAATACAAGCGACATCAATATATTGACTATTGAAGATCCGGTGGAATATCAGGTGGCAGGAGTGGGACAAATCGAAGTCAAGGATAAGATCGGAATGACGTTTGCCAATGGGCTCAGGGCGATTCTCAGGCAGGATCCAAATGTAATCATGCTCGGCGAGATCAGGGACCCGGAAACAGCCAAAATTGCTGTGCAGGCATCGATTACAGGCCATCTTGTACTGTCAACAGTCCATACAAACGATACGGCATCCACAGTCACAAGGTTCACTGATTTTGGAGTGCAGCCATTCCAGCTATCTTCCGCTGTCCTGGGGATCATTGCCACAAGATTGTTACGTAAACTATGTTCCGTTTGCAGAGATGCCTACGTTCCCACACAGGCGGAACTTGATTTGATGGGCCGCAAATTGAGCGACCTGCCGAATTCACATATCTACAGACCTGGTCCCGGCTGTGACAAATGCCATGGAACAGGGTATTCATCAAGATGCGGTGTCTATGAACTTCTCGTCTTTGACGATGATATAAGGGAGCTGATTTTAAGAAGCCAGGATTCAAAGGCTATAAAGAAACTTTCAGTGTCAAAGGGGATGGTGACATTAAGGGATGCGGCCATACAAAGAGTTGTAAAAGGCGATACTTCTCTTGAGGAGGCGCTTCGAACAACCCAGACCGATGATATGGATCTGGAATTAGATCTACATAAGGATTAGCGATGCCAATCTATTCCTATAAAGGCTATGACTCCCAATCCGGTGCCGTATTAAAAGGCAAGATTGAAGCTGATTCCGAACGTACGGCACGTCAGAAACTAAAGCAAAAACAGAAGATAGTCATAGCCAGCATCAAGGAAGAAAAAACCGATGTGGCAAAGGCCAAAAGGAGTTTTTTTGCCCCTAAGGTCAGCCTTAACGAACTTTCGGTAATGGTTCGGCAGTTCGCTGTGCTTCAGAGTGCGCACGTTCCTCTTGACGAGTCTCTTAAGGCACTTATTTCCCAAGTGGAAAATCCCGTTCTTAGAAATACTCTCGCAGCAGTCAAGGATAGCGTTTCCGAGGGCATATCCCTTGCCGATTCATCAGCCAAATTTCCAGGTGTCTTTAACCGGCTTTATGTAAATATGGTAAGAGCCGGCGAGTCTTCAGGCACTCTTGCAACTGTTCTCCAGCGGCTTGCGGATTTTTTGGAATATCAGGTCAAGGTGGGAAGGCAGATAATAAGTGCGGTAACCTATCCGGCGATAATGATTTCGACTTCAACTGCCCTTGTAGCATATCTTTTCATATCTGTTGTTCCGAACCTTTCGAAGGTTTTTGACAGCCTCCATGTTACCCTGCCGTGGTACACGCAGATGCTGATATCAATTTCAAATTCCATAAAGACATACTGGTATCTTATCATTGGCTCGTTTTTTGCCGCTTATTTCGTCTTCACTGCCTGGATAGCCAAGGAACACGGACGAAAGCAGTTCGACGCTTTTTTGCTGGGACTTCCCATTTTTGGTTCCATTTTGCT
>JADFZC010000391.1 GCA_015232735.1 Oligoflexales bacterium
TAATTAAAATCGGGATAGGTTAAAAGCCTCTCCTGATTCGACACCCGGTCCTTCAGGCCCGGGTTTACCAAAGGTGATAATCTTGAAAGGGTAATAAGATGGCAAGAATCCTGATTGTCGATGATATACCGGAGGTGAGACTCCAGTTGAGAAATGTATTGAACACTTTCGGACATGAAATTCATGAAGCCAGTGACGGCGTGGAAGGTTTGAATAAGGCCAGATCACTTCGGGATATTGACCTGATTCTTACGGATCTTCACATGCCAAACAAAGGTGGGCTTGAAATGTGTGAAGAGATAAAGCAGAATTCTTTTCATAAAAGAACACCCATTGTCATGCTGACGACGGAATCCTCAAGTTCACTCATTGCCAGGGGAAGGAATATCGGCATTGTGATGTGGCTGCTAAAACCTTTGGAGCCCAACTTGTTGATTAAGTCCATCAATCAGATTTTGGAGGGAGAGATACAAATTGGGAATGATGGCACAATGGATTACGGTGATGCGGAAGACCTGTTCTCTCATATTGATGATGCGGCGAATGCAGGGAGTGCCGACAGTAACGATGCCAGAAGTGATACTGCCGACCGTGATGTTCCCGATTATCTCAAATCCGGCCTGAATTCCGAGGTAAAAGAAAATGACGGATCGAAGCAGCCACCTGCAGAAAAAGAATCGGGTAAGGATCTTTTTTCCCGGTTGTTCAAAAGAAAAAAAGGTACCTGATTTGACATCTGTGCTGGTGAAGAGAACAGCCCAGCTGCATCAGAAGAACAAGTATATCCAATCCATTTTAATCAATCTGAAGCAGGGAATATTTTCAATAATGAAAGGCGGGATCATCCACGATGAATATTCATCCTGACTTAAAGACATACTGGGTGACACAAGGTTGAACAGAAATTCGTATCAGTTAAAAAGATTGGTACTGAAGAGCCGGCATCCGATCCTGAGAAGGAGGAGAAAAAATTTCAGAAGGCATCATGATATAATTTTGCCTTCTTAATATTGAAGGAGAGATTGCGTTATGGGTAAGATTTTGTTTGTAGAAGACTCGGAAGATCTGCGGGAGGATTTCAAAAGTAGCATTCTGGCTCTGGAGGGGGATAAGTATGAGGTCCTGCTCGCTGAAAACGGTCAGCAGGGTCTCGATATCCTTAAGGACGAGAAGATTGATATTCTTCTTACGGATATCCATATGCCCGTAATGAATGGGATGACCATGATCGAGAACATCCGAAGCGACAGCAGGATGAAGGATCTGCCGATATTTGTGCTTACAACGGAAACAAATCCGGAAATGAGGGAAAAGGGACTGGCCCTCGGGATAAAGTCATGGATTTATAAGCCATATAATGTCAAGGCAATGTTGAAAATATTTGCCAGATACAAGGCTGTCGGATAAAATTAAATAAATCATTATTAATTGGTGGCTGTTTCATAATCTTGTCTGTCTTCTTGACGAAAGAATGGATTCAGCGGAAATGGATCATTTTTTTGCCTGCGCGGGACAGGTTGGGGTTAAAAAGCGGCTTCTAAGATTTAATTTATCAACCAAAAAGGGGGTATACAGAAAATGGAGAGAGGAAGTCGTTTTTCGCTGGGCAGATTGCTTTTCATATTTGCCACTGTTCTCACACTGGGAGCCGGCACCGCAAATGCACAGAAGGTTCTCAGGATCTTGATGCTGGATTCGGATGTGCCGGGCCTTACGATCCTTGGCAACACCTTTGATCCGCAGAGCCTTACCGTCATAAATAAAATAATGGATACCCTCGTCACCTTTTCGGACGAGGAAAGAAAACTGGTACCCCACCTGGCGACATCCTGGAGGATAGTCCCTTCCGATGAGGTTTTTTCCGGAAAAGATGATATGATCCAAAAATACAAAAGCAAGATCTGGGAGTTCACTTTAAGGAAGGGGGTGAAATTCCACAATGGCGAGGACTTCAATGCCGATGCCGTCGTCTACAATTTTGAGAGGATATTGGATCCCAAGACCGTGGGAACCCCCAAGCAGTCCGGCGTGTATTTCATGTTCGGCGGCATTGAGAAGGTGGAGAAGGTCGATGATTACAAGGTCCGTTTTCTCCTGAAAGCCCCGGACGGCATGTTTTTGAACCGTTTCATCATGAATTCCGCCATAAACGCCCCGAAGGAGTTTGAGACAAAGGGACTGGACGAATTCCAGAAACATCCTGTCGGTACAGGCCCCTTCATGTTTGAAAGCTACGAGAAGGGCAAGGAAATTGTCTTGAAGAAAAATCCCGACTACTGGATCAGTGGATTGCCGAAAGTGGACAAGCTTGTTTTTAAGATCATCAACCCCGATGACTGGATCAAGGAGGTCCAGAACGGGAGCGTGGATCTTGCCGTTTCACTTCCTGGAAAAAAGATCGAATCCAACCTCAAGGGAATGCTCGATTCAGGCAAGTTGAAATACGACACCTGCGCCGATGCCAGAAATTATTACCGCATATACCTGTCAAACGAGGGTGCGCTGAAAAATGCAAAGGTGCGGCAGGCCCTGAACTACGCTCTGGATAAGAAGCATATGCTCAATTTCCTTGAAAAGGGTATTGGCAACATCATGGCCACCTCCTCCTTTCCAGGAGAAACAGGATACAATAAAAACCTGAAACCCTATCCCTTCGATATCAAAAAGGCCAAGGCGCTGCTCAAAGAGGCTGAAAAGGAACTGGGCAAGGAGGGCATCGATATCAGCAAGGGAATCACCCTTAAATTCGCCATCTATCCTACGGGTGTTCCCCTTTTCAACTACCTGAAGTTCCAACTCAAAAAAATCAATGTCGAACTTGAGGCGGATACCATGCCCTTCAGCCAGTGGAAAGATGAAATCAACAAATACAAGGCTGTCAATGGAAAGCCCAATCCCAAATACCAGGGTGCCATCCATTTCGTGCCTTCCCCGATCAATCATTATGGATTCACGGCGGGCACACAGTTTTTCTCAAAAGCCCCCTCATCATTGAGCAACCTTGAGGAGGTCGATCAAAAGTATCTTGACGCGATGGCAGAAGCCGAACCGGCAAAACACCAGAAAAAGATGGAGGCACTGGATGAAGCGATCTACAGGCTCTCAGCCGGCATTTTCTCCTATAACAAGGCGCTTACGCTGGTATATTCAAGCAAGGTCACTCTGGGCAGATGCCCCATTGCCGGTTTCAACAATGATTTTCTCTCCAGGATTGATATGAAATAAGCCTCTGTCACTGCCTGATGTCAGCGACAGAGGGCAGTGGATATTTCAGGTGTTCCCCAAAATATCCAAGGCTGTATTAGTCTACATAAATTCCCGCCCCAACGATAAGGGTCCCCGCTTTTTTTACAAAAGTGCTTTTTTTGCTTGAATTCTTCTGTCCCGGCTTTGGCCACATGTAGGTGACCCAGCCCTCGTTTTTCTCTTTTGCGACTTCTATGAATTTTTTAATGAAGAACATGCCGTTTGTATCCTTCAAATCGATCAGTTTTTTTCCAACAAGGTCTTTCCGATCGGGATGAGCCAAAGTCAATCCTTCCATATCTATGATAAAGACATAGGAATCCTTCCAGGAGAATTTGCCTTCGTTCAC
>JADFZC010000392.1 GCA_015232735.1 Oligoflexales bacterium
GAGGTTTAAAGCCTCTCCTGATTCGACACCCGGTCCTTCAGGGCCGGGTTTACCCGGACTCGGCAAGATTGATATCATCTTCAAGCATATCGTTGTTCAGGTATGAATCATGCATCGATTCTGTGGAATTTCGATTTACGATCAAAAGGGTGTAGTCATCCTCCAGCGGATTGTCCTGCCATATGCTCTCAATTTTTTCCAAAAGTGATTCCATCATCTTTTCAGGTTCCTGTGAAATTCTCGCCAGCTGATGGATATATCGGTCCGAAAACCTCTTTTTTTCCGGACCGCAATTGTTGAACAGACCGTCGCTGTGCAGGAGTATTGTATCGCCTTTTTCAACATTGAATTCAAGATACTTGTTATCCAGGACATCGTTTCCAAGAAGCGATCCCTCTTCAGATATCGGGATAACCTTGTTTTTTTTGAAGTGAAAGATCGGAACATGGCCGGCATTAAGGTATCCCATCGTACCATCCGTCACGTTTATGCAGCAAAATACCATGGACATGCTTCTTGAATATTTTCCATCCTCGACAATCAATGCGGAATTTACTGAAGCGGCCAGATCTGAAAGACTGTCGCATATGGAAATCTTGTCTTTGCTGTTTTCAATCCTTGAAAGCGCACCTTTTATTGCTCCCGCAATGGCTATTCTTACAAGGGCGGATGTAATTCCCTCCTCTCTTACATCGCCAATCGCAAAGTAGAGCCTTGATGTCGATTTGTGATATGATATGCATGTGAGGTCTCCGCCGATCTTTTCAGCCAGTTTGTGGTGATGTGAGATTGTTATGTCGGGAATGCCGGAATAATACTGAATGAGGGATTTTTCGACAGATTCGGCCCTGCCGATTGTATTTTCAAAACACTGACGTTCCGAGTTTTCTTTTTCCAGTGTAATTCTTGACAGAATATTGCCGACCCTGAAAATGACCTCTTCGCTTACTATAGGCTTTGCAAGATAGTCATCCGCACCTAGTCTCAGTCCATGAAGACGATCCTCCTGCGATGCCCTGGCGGTCAGAATGATTATCGGTATGTTTTTGGTCTTCTCGTCGGCCTTTATGGCTCTTATTACATCCTCTCCCGAAAAATCCGGCATCATAAGGTCCAGAAGTATAAGATCCACTTTGGAATTACGAATTTTTTCCAGGCCGTCCTTTCCCTCTGTGCAGAATTCAACATAGTAGCCATGGAACTTCAAAATGTCCGCTATGACCTCGCAGTTGATCTTGTTATCATCCATCACGAGGATGTTGCCCCGATCAAGTATTCTTCCTGTCAGTGTGGCATCCACAGGCGCCTCGTCGGCATTTCCCGCCAAATTTGCAAAAGGTTTGTCTGTCTTTGGCTGGGAGCTTTTCGGTGCCTCAAGAAACACCGGAACGAGCATGGGATGAAGTTCCTTTTGTGCCGGAAGCTTCACAGTAAATTTTGAACCCTCGCCCAACGTCGACTCAACCAATATCGTGCCATTCATAAGATCGACTATTTTTTTTACAAGGGAAAGACCAAGGCCCGTGCCCTCGAATGCCCTTCGCTCCGATTGCTGAACCTGTTTGAATTCCTCAAAAATTTTTTCTTTCATGTTTGGCGGAATGCCTATCCCGGTATCGGTGACCTCGATATGCAGGGTACTGTCCTCATATTTCATTGAAAGGAATACCCTGTTTTCCCTGTTGGTATCGGCGAACTTGAAGGCATTTCCGAGAAGGTTCCTGACAATGGACATGAGCTTGTCTCTGTCAGTGACCGTCGTTACCCTGTCCTCAGGCTGCCAGGAAAAATGCGAAGTAAAATAATTGTTATTATGGCTCAGGCACAATCCCTCTGCAACTATAAGGGATTCCGCTTTTATCTCTTCGAGCTGGATTATGGAATTGCAGAGTTTGAAGGAACCTGTTTTTGATTTGGCGATATCCAGGATCGTATTTATCTGGATCTTTAACGACTCGGCCAGATGTTTTATCTTGGAAAACTGCAACTTCATCCTGTCTGTCAGATCTCCGTAAAACCCGTTCTGAAACAGGTCGATGAACCCTATTATGCCGTTCAGGGGAGTGCGAAGTTCATGGGAGGTGTTGTGAAAAAACGCTGTTCTCGCTTTTTCCTGCTCTTTCAGTTTGATGTTCAAATGCCGTACTCTTCTGAACGTCTTGGCGAACCTGGATGCGATCACCTGGCCTTGACAGAAGAGGAAAAGGATCACTCCATACTGAATGAGATAGGGCGTCCAAATATAACCGTTGGATGCCAAAATATCATTGATGACAAAAAGCCATAATATGATACAGCCGGCGAGGCTGTATTTTGCACCGAACGCCTTTCCGTTGAATGCCCTTATGATTCCGTAGAATATGTAGAGCGAAAAAATCAGCATGTCGAGCTGTATTAGCAAAAGAAGCCGTGAATAAATCCTTACTGGGGTCAGGACGATGGCGACATAGAATATGGCGGAAATTGCTATGGAAATATTCACGATTTTTTGTGAGTAGTATGTTCGAAAAGAGGACTTGAAAAACAGGCCCAGTATGAACACGCTTGATATTGCAAGATATTCAAGCTTATATGAGAGTTCATAGGTAAACACCGATGGCTTGTCAAACATGTTGATGAACCAATCGCTGGTAACGCAGGTTCTAAGCATGATAAGAAAAGTAAAAACGGCAAGCCACAGGCTGGATTTGTCTTCCCGCATCTGGTAATAGATGCTTAAATAATAAAGAAAAAGGACGATAAGTGATGCTATGACGGCCAGGGAGCTGGCGTCCTCAAATCGCAATTTTTCCTGTACCGTTTCCCTGTCTCCCAGAATTATTGGCCCCCAGATTCCGCCGTCCACATTGTTAAAATTGGCGACATCCACCATCAAAACCGCTTCATTGTAATCAGTGACAGGAAGGTCGAAATAGGAGTGTTTTACCTGCGGGATGGTATTTGATTTTTTATCTCCAGGTTTTCCAGTTCTGCTCAGGATTCTTAACTTTGAATCCTGGGTCGTAAAGAATATTGAGCTGGCGGAGGATATTCTTGGCGTTATCATCATCAATTCCTTGTTGCGTGGCAATCCTTTTATCTTGATGAGATAGACACCGCGAGCATACGATCCAAGTTTTTTTCTGGTTTTGGGATCGACGAATTCCCTCCAGGAGCCAGGGACACGCAGATTCGAAAGAGTGTCAAATTTTTTGGGAAGTTCCATGATTGATTCAGCCGGATTTGCCACAAATTTGAATTCTCCGGTTATATCCAGCATGCCGTCTTTTTCAAAATTGTAGCCTTTCAGGTCTATTATCCCGTTTTTTGCATAATAGGACGTTTTTTCGGAACGGTCCGAACTACATCCCGCGATCAATATTTGCAGCAATACCAGAAGTCTCAGCATTTTTTTGCTCCCTCAAGATTTCTTTTCGGAGGCGGATCGAAATGTTTTAAGTAAAATTACATATATTATGAGGAGGTGGGGAGAAACCTGAGTCGGTAGGGCACTCCAGTACACGATATTTAAAGATATTATTGAAGGCTTTTTATTTTAATTATAAATGCGTCCTGTGCTTATTTGGCGGTTGATTCGATTTCTAAAATAAA
>JADFZC010000393.1 GCA_015232735.1 Oligoflexales bacterium
CCCGGGAGCCTGAAGAGGCCGGCCGGATGGCCAAAATCGCTGTTGAGCGTGGGGCTGATTCAATAGGCTTCATCTCCCATTTCCAGGGCAGAGAAATAGCCGGAGTCCTTATAAAAAATCAGAAGGATTTTTCGAAACTTTTTGAAGATATTGACCTCGCAAAAGTACCGGTCCACCTTGATTTCGGACATCACGGCTATACAGCGCTTGCCATGTTTCTGAACGAAATCGAGGAGAGAGACTGTGTTCCGGGACAGGACGCCAGAGGCTCGTTTTCCCTAGACCCCTCAGGCGACATTCTGCGGTACGGAATTTCGGGCTACACTTATCCTGAACACATGTCCATCGCCGCTGAACATTTCAGGGCAGGTTCGGAATATCTTCCTTCATACAGGCTTTTCACCTTTCAGGGGCATCATTATCACAATGCCGGATGCTCTGCGGTGGAGGAGCTGGCCTTCACAATGGCATCAGCGGTTGAAACTATTTTCCAGCTGAATGAACGGGGGCTCTCCACAGCCGACATCCTTCAGAAGAGCGGATTCTCTTTTTCAACAGGCTCAAATTACTTCATGGAAATAGCAAAGCTGAGGGCCGCCCGTCTTGTCTGGTCGTCTATCGTATCCCAAATGGGGATCAAGGATGATGACACCGCGCGTATGAATATCCACTCAAAGAGTTCATCCTGGAACAAATGCAGCTACGACTGCAACACGAATATCCTCAGACTGACAACGGAAGGGATGTCGGCTGTCCTGGGCGGCGCGGACTCGCTCAGCCTGATGCCGCATGACGACACCTTGAAGGCCCCTACCGAGTTTTCCTACAGAATAGCAAGAAACATCCAGCTCATATTGAAACACGAGGCATGCCTTGACAAGGTTGCCGACCCTTCGGCCGGCTCATATTTTATAGAAAATCTTACAGATGAGATAGCTTCAAGGGTTACAGGGCTTTTCAAGGAGATCGAGGGCAGAGGGGGCTTTTACGAGGCCATCAAAAAAGGATTCATCCAAAATAAAATTGAAGAGACATCCAAGACCCGCAGCAATAATATAGCAAGGAGGAAGGACGTCTTTCTGGGCGTAAGCCAATATCCGGACCTCACGGAAAAAATTCTTGGCGAGATCACCCTTGAAAAAGCCGTTCCCATATCCGCCGCACAGGATATGATGCCTCTGACAAAGACCAGTTTTTCCTTCCTGAGGGATCTCCTCAAAAGAGGCGAGAGGCTTAGCAGATTCACGGGCAGAAAACCGTCTCAGGAGACAGACGGGATTACCCCGCTTCATGCCTTTCGGGGTGCCGGGGCTTTTGAAAGGATAAGGCTTGCCACGGAAAGATATGCTGAAAAATGCGGCGAGAATGTGAAGGTCTTTTTATGGACTTTCGGAAATCCGGCGATGCGGCGAGCAAGAGCCTCCTTTTGCCTTAACTTCTTCGGCTCGGCGGGTTTCGAGATAATCGACCATAACGGATATGAAACCATCGGGGATGGCCTCAAAGCGCTCGCGGAGACCCGGCCCCTTATCGTGGTCCTGTGCAGCTCCGACGATGAATACGGCGAACAAGGGATCTCAATACTGAATGCCATCGAGGACTACAGGGTGTTCAAGATTGTCGCAGGAAATCCAAAACACATTGCCGAGAAGCTGAAAGATGCAGGCATTGACGACTTTGTCCACATAAAAACGGAAGTTACGGAGTTCCTGGCTGATTATCAAAAAAAATTGGGGATTGAGACATGAGAACGGATTTTTCAAACCTTTCACATAAAAAAGCGTACCCGAGGTCATTCGATGAACTGAAAAAATCGGCTCTGGCGGAAGGAGGCGATTTTTCCGACCACATATGGAAGACACCGGAAGAAATAGAGGTCCTTCCAGCCTATGGCAAATGCCACATCGGGGATGTAAGACATCTGGAATATGCGGCCGGAATACCTCCCTTTCTCAGAGGACCGTATTCAACCATGTATGCCATGCAGCCCTGGACGATAAGGCAGTATGCCGGATTCTCGACTGCCGAGGAATCAAACGCCTTCTATCGGAGAAATGTTGCGGCCGGACAAAAGGGGCTTTCCGTGGCCTTTGACCTTGCCACGCACCGCGGATATGACTCCGACCACGAACGAGTGGTGGGTGATGTAGGAAAGGCCGGGGTCGCAATCGATTCCATCCTTGACATGAAAACCCTGTTTGACCAGATTCCGCTCGACAGGATGAGCGTTTCGATGACCATGAACGGGGCGGTTCTTCCTGTCATGGCGTTTTATATTGTAACCGCCGAGGAGCAGGGAGTCCCGAAAGAGAAGCTGTCGGGGACCATCCAGAACGATATCCTCAAGGAGTTCATGGTAAGAAACACGTATATCTATCCGCCTGAACATTCGATGAGAATCATTGCAGACATATTCAAATACACCTCGCAGCACATGCCCAAATTCAACTCCATAAGCATAAGCGGGTACCACATGCAGGAGGCGGGCGCCACGGCCGATATCGAGCTTGCCTACACACTCGCCGACGGACTCGAATATCTGAGGACCGGCGTATCAGCCGGAATGGGCATCGATTCCTTTGCGCCGAGACTTTCATTTTTCTGGGCTGTCGGCATGAACCATTTCATGGAAATTGCCAAGATGAGAGCAGCAAGGATGTTATGGGCAAAGATTGTCAGGGGATTTGATCCCAAAAATCCCAAATCGATGTCGCTGAGGACTCACTGCCAGACATCTGGCTGGAGCCTTGCTGCACAGGACCCGTTCAACAATGTGGCACGGACCTGCGTCGAGGCGCTGGCTGCCGCCCTCGGCCACACGCAGTCGCTTCATACAAACGCCCTGGACGAGGCCATAGCTCTTCCTACGGATTTTTCCGCCAGAATCGCGAGAAATACACAAATCTACCTGCAGGAGGAAACAGGAATCACAAAATCGGTTGACCCCTGGGGCGGCTCATATTACGTGGAAACCCTTACCCGCGACATAGCAAAAAGGGCGTGGGAACATATCAGGGAGATCGAACAGCTTGGCGGGATGGCAAAGGCCATAGAAACCGGTATTCCCAAGATGAGGATCGAGGAGGCATCAGCAAGAAAACAGGCCAGAATAGATTCAGGGATGGATAAAATAATAGGCGTGAACATATACCGGCCCCTGCAGGAGGAGGCTCTTGACACCCTTGAGGTTGACAACACCATGGTGCTGAAGGCGCAGCTGAAAAAACTGGAGACGCTGAGGCGCGAGAGAAACGGCCCGGATGTCAAGTCCGCACTGGCGAGGATAACCGAATGTGCTGAAAAGAAGGACGGAAACCTTCTTGAACTGGCTGTCGAAGCGGCAAGAAAAAGAGCGACGCTTGGAGAAATTTCAAGGGCGCTTGAAAAGGTTTTTGGAAGATACAGAAGCACCATAAGATCGATATCGGGAGTATATTCATCCGAAATTGCCGGGGACGAAAAATTCAAAAAGGCAAGGCAGATGGCCGACGAGTTCGCAAAACGCGAAGGGCGAAGGCCCAGGATACTGGTGGCAAAGATGGGACAGGATGGCCACGACAGGGGCGCAAAGGTCGTGGCGACC
>JADFZC010000394.1 GCA_015232735.1 Oligoflexales bacterium
ACTGACCAAACGTTGCACTCTTTCAGCAACAGGCTGACACTGTACAGGAATCTCCTTCCCACCCTGCCTGCCTGTTGCCAGAAACTGGCGATTGAACCGGGGTGTCCTGACAGAATGCACAGCTGAAGGCTGCCAATGTCTATTCCAAGTTCAAGAGCGTTTGTTGTTATTATCGTGTTAATGCGCCCGTTAAAGAGGTCCCTTTCAAGACTTCTTCTTTCGTTCGGCAGAAGCCCCCCTCTGTATGGTTTTATCTTGTCCCTGAACTGGTGCTTTCCGTCCGTAACAGCCCGGTAGAGCCTTTCAACCTGCTGCCTCGCCCTGCAAAAACAAATGGTCCTGATCCCGTTTTCAGTGGCGTTCCTTATAAGGGGTATGGATATGGAACTTACGCCCTTTCGAAAATACGTATCGCCAGGCCCCTTGATAATCCCCGGATTCAAAAAGTAAAATTCCCGGCTGGGTTTGGGAGCTCCATCCTTTGAGACAATCCGGAAGGGCTTATGGAACAGAGCCTCGGCATGCTCCCCCGGATTGCTTGAAGTTGCAGAACATGCTATGAACTGAGGGCTTTTGCCATGAATCTCGCAGACCCTCATAAGTCTTCTGAAAACATTTGAAGTGTGGGAACCGAAGGCTCCCTTGTAGGAATGAACCTCATCAACCACAATAAAACGGAGCCTTGCAAGGAAGTTCCTCCACCTTCTATTGTGGTTGGGAAGAATTCCCGAGTGAAGCATATCGGGATTTGTGATAATAAAATCAGCATTTTTTTGAAGAAATTCCCTCTCTTCGATAGGCGTATCCCCATCGAACGTTCCCATTTTGCATTCGGAGACAAGGGCACGCATCATCTTTGAAATGGTGCTTTCCTGATCCCTGGAAAGCGCCTTTGTAGGATAGAGAAAGAGGACGCTGAAAGGTTTTTTTTCATTGAGATATTGATTCATTATAGGGATGAGGAAGGAAAGCGTCTTGCCGCTGGCCGTCTGGGAAACTATCACGGTATCGTTCATTTGGGAGATCGTTTCGTAAGCTTCTATCTGATGCGAGTAGAGCGAGGAAATACCCATTTTCACAAGAAGCGCCTTAAGATCCGGATTGAGGCTGCCGGGCAGGGGGTGAAAGTCGCCCTCCCGTCTTAAAATTGTCTTGTGCGCCCTGATTTCAGATGAGAAATGGCTCTTCAGGAATCTTATCGTTTTTTCGATATCGAAGTTGTCCACGCTAATACCTCATAGAATTGATCCTGAAGTATTAGCATATGAAGACAATGAAGGGCTATTGTGATTTTCACTTGTTGTCGAGAAGACAGGCAACCCCCGGAAGAACCTTGCCTTCCAACAGTTCCAGCGATGCCCCTCCGCCCGTTGATACATGTGATACCTTCTTCTCAATTCCAAACTTGTACGCGGCTGAAGCGGTGTCACCCCCGCCAATTATTGTAGTTGCCTTGATATTTCCTATAATTTCAGCAAGTTTTTTGGTTCCCTCTGCAAATTTGTCGATTTCAAAGACTCCTACAGGTCCATTCCATACGACAGTTTTGGCTTTTTCAAGCGCCTTCTTAAAGATTTCAATGGATTTCGGTCCGACATCAACCCCCTGCCATCCTTCCGGGATATCACCCGCTTCGATTCTGGTCTTTGCCTTTTCGGAAAAATCATCGGCTATAAGAGTATCGACAGGCAGAATAAGGTCCACATTCTTGTCCTTGGCTTTATTCATTATCTCTTTTGCAATCTCAACCCTCTCTATTTCAAGCAGGGATTTGCCAACCTTTCTTCCCAGGGCGTATTGAAAGGTATAAGCCATACCGCCTCCAATAATAATTGTATCCACTTTGCTCAAAAGGTTTTCTATCAACAAAATTTTATCGGATACTTTTGCACCACCCAGAATCGCCACCACAGGCCTTTCAGGGGTCTCGATTACTTTTCCAAAATATTCCAGCTCTTTAGCCATCAAATAGCCACAGTACGCCGGCATGTTCCTTGCAAGTCCGACTATGGAAGCATGAGCCCTGTGTGCGCAGCCAAATGCATCACCTACGTACACATCCGCCAATTTCGACAACTTATCACCAAATTCATTCAGCTTTGTCTGATCTTTTGCTGTTTCCGCTTTATGGAACCTCAGGTTCTCAAGAAGAACAATCTCCCCATTCTTTAAAGAATTGCATGCTTTTTCTACATCTTCTCCAATACAGTCGTTTAAAAGAGGTACTTTTTTCCCCAGAAGTTCGGTGAGTCTTTCAGCTACGGGGGCTAGTGAGTCCTCCATTTTTCTCTCACCTTCAGGTCTGCCCAGATGAGATGCCAGTATCACACGCCCTCCCTTGTCCAAAACCTCCTTTATTGTTGGAATTGCATCTCTTATCCTCAAGTCGTTTGTTATTTTCCTTTTGCTATCCAGAGGAACATTAAAATCGCAGCGGATAAAAGTTCGCTTGCCATTAAAGTCGATACCCTTGATTGTCTTTTTTGCCATGATTAATTGTTTCCTATATGTGGTTGAGTCATTAAAAAATACCAGCTGCTTCCCAGTATACATGGAACAAACACGATGTAAAAGTAATAAGGAATGAGTTTTTTAATCCCTTTGCCGTCAAATTCTGCACATTTTGCGCAGAAAAATGCAGGCAAATGGGCAGCTGTCAGCTATCAGGTTTTTGGCCTAAGAGCTGACGGATCACCGCTGACCGCTTTTTGGTTCTGGCTTAAGCCAGGTTAAGCTTTTAAAGCACTTGAAAAGGATTGAATATTAAATTTATAATATGGATTTTAGATTTTTGTTTAAGATATAATAACCTGACATTTGGATTACCTGCTGGAATACATGAAAAAGATGGTAGAGTATCCCAGTATAATGGACTATATATTATTAGCAAATTATTGTTAGTTTTTAGTATCATGCAGCAAATGTAATTTTTATAGGGGTTTGATAATCATGAGTATTTTGGATGAAACATATATGGGCTACGATAATTTACCAGTCGATGAATCCTTTTTTAACGATGAAAACCAGGATGTCTTGGAAATTCCCCGAGATCCTGATGATGAAGATAATGACAGCGACGACGGATATGATTCTCCTTTGGAAGGTTTTTCCAAGTCGGAATATGAATCGGATTCAGAATACGACGAAGATGGCGAAGATGATGAAGAGGAGAATGAAGAAAAAGAATCCGACGAAGAAGATGATTACGATGACGAGGATTATGACGATTACGACGATTATTCAGACCGTGACATTGAAAAGGAACCAGGAGGATCCTATCTGGACGATGAGGATTACGATCCTGACGATGAGTATGATGATTCCGAAGGATATGAAGGGGAAGACGATAATGATGACGATGATTATGAAAGCCATAAAAACCTTGGATACCGCCATGGAAGGCTTCAGGACAGAATAGAAAGGGATTTTGACAAAGAAGATGAAGAGGATGACCAAGACACTGAAGAAGATGATGATCAGGAGAAAGATAAACCTGCTGTTACCCATACCCATATCCCAAGAAATGTAAAAAAACCGCTTACAGACAAGCATATTGACTCTGAGGATGAGGTTGAGAA
>JADFZC010000395.1 GCA_015232735.1 Oligoflexales bacterium
GTTCACTGAAGTGATCTTGCTTGAACATGCGCTGTCTTCATAAAAGTCCCCTGAAGACCCGTTTCGCGAAAGGCTTATCGTTGTGGAAATTTCAATCGGCGAGGCGTTTCCAAACTGATCCTGAAAATATATATCAATCGCCTTACCGCACCTTCCCTCAAAAGAGCTTGCAGCTCCTGTAAAAACCATTTTGGTCGATATCCCATGAAGTACCTGGACGCCGTTGTAACTGCCGCTTATCGTATTATTTACGCTGTCTTTTACGGTAATCGAATGAATCCCCGCGGTCTTCCATATTGCATCGATGGTTTTGCTGCCCGCATCCCCTGTGACAAACTGGACATTTGCAGGTATTTCGGCTTTGGTGTCAGTAGTCTGGATCAGGGCGTCTCCGACATAATCGGTGGCATTGTTATTGTTCAAGTCCATTGCGGTTATTTTTATTTGCATCGTTTTCCCGGCATTTACCAAAAGCAGTTTGGGCTCAACGAGATACTTGACAGCAGCGCCCGGATTGACCGTAAGTTTCGGGGGCTGGGTGGTAAGCATCCTGCCGTCGAGGGAAGCACGTATGTCTATGGGCGTTCCCGCCGTTATTCCAAGGAAAGTGGCACTGTAGGTACCATTGCCATTATCAATTGCCGAGGAAAAATTGCCTGTTGAAGTACCGTTTGCATAGCTGAAAACCACCGTATGTCCGCCGGACGATATCAGATTTCCGCCACGATCCCTGCTTGTGAAGGTCACGCCCACTGTTCTGCCGGATATAATTGTTGCCGCGCTTATGGATACTGTACTCTTTTCTTCCGATGGAGGTCCTATCAGGACTTGAATCTTCGGATTTGACCCGCTTATTTCGCTGCCGTCAACCGTGGCGGTCAGAGTTCTTGCGGTACCTGCAGTCTCGCCTGTAAATATGGCTGAATAACTGCCATTTGAATTATCATTTGTCGAAGAAAAAGCGCCACTGCTCGTCCCATCATTTCGAAGCATGAACATCAAAGACCGTCCGCCGCTCGTGATATTGTTATTGAACGCATCAAAGAGGGTGGCCAGAACATTTACAGTGCCGCCGGCGATCACTGTGGATGCCGATGCGGAAAGCTTGCTCTTCGAAGGATCGCATGGGCCCGGCAGAACGGTTATTTGTGGCATCAATCCCATCACAATCTGCCCGTTTATCGTGGCTTTTAGAGTCACAGCAGATCCTGATCTTACAGCTGCAAATCCAGCTCCATATGTACCATTGTTATTATCAGTTGCAGATGATATGTCTCCCGAGCTTGTTCCATTTTCAAAACCGAAGACGACAGCAAGTCCTCCGGTTTCAATCCTGTTTCCGGCCTCATCGTTTGCTGTCAGGGTTATCTGTGCATAATTGCCCGCAACAACGCTTGACGATGATGTCGACACGATCGATTTGCTCAATGAGCAGGAACCCGGTAAAATATTCAAGGAAGAAGGGGCGCTTGTAACAGCTTCACCGCCTATGGAAGCATTTATGGAAACCTCCCCTTTCAATATTGCCGAAAATTGCGAGGTATATGAGCCGTCTCCATTATCAATAACATCAGCGAAAGATCCGCTTCCTGACCCTGAATAAGAAAAACCTACCACAAGTCCGCCGCTGGCAAGCCTGTTGCCTGCGTTGTCCTTGGCTATTAAAGTAGCAGTTACACTGTTTCCGGAATTAACGGTATTTGAGCTGACCGTGACAACAGAGGTTTGCCTTGATGCAGGACCGGGTTCAATCTGTATTGAAGGAGCCTGGCTCTGAAGCGCAAATCCGAAGACCTCGGCGGAAATTGAGGATGATCCTGCCAGTACGCCGGTGAATGTCGCTGAATATGATCCGTCCTGATGATCTGTCACTTCAGAAAAATTGCCGTAACTTTCATTTCCGGATACTTTAAAACCGACTGTTGCGCCACCGCTTTGAAGCTGGTTGCCGAATGCATCCCTTAAAATGAGGGTTACAGGAGTCGATGATCCCGATTTGACAGTGCCTGATGAAATGGAAACCATCGATTTGGCAAGGGACATTTCTCCCGGCGTTACAGTTATGGACGCTGGTGAACCCGTCAGTTCCTGGTCGTTGATGCTTGCCGTTACCATGGCGGCGGTTCCCGCATATTCTCCCGTGAATGTCGATTTGTATGTCCCATTCAGGTCGCCTGTGACTTGAGAAAAACTTCCGTTGCTTGAGCCGCTTGAAATCGAAAATTTCACGACGGCGCCCTGTTCAGTCGCGATGTTGCCGTATTTGTCTTTCAATATAAGAGTTATGAGGCTTGAAAAACCGGCGGCAATAGTGGATTTTTCGCTTTCGATGGTTGATGTTGCCAAATTGAATGGGCCGGACTTGATTACATAGGAAGCGGTCTGGGCTGAAAGATCTATATTATTTACTTTAGCTGCAAACTTCACTGATTCGCCCGCTTTTACAGGTTCAAATTGCGCTGCATATTTCCCTTCCCCCAGATTTACCACGTTGCCTAGCGTTCCTACGTCTTTGCCTTCCGATACAATATATATCGCGACGGTCTGGCCTGTTGCCAGGGGTTCATCCTTGCCGTTTCTGACATTGACATTGACCGAAACCGCTACACCGGCTGTCAGTTCCTTTTCGATTATGAATATTGTGGATTTGGCAGGGTCGTATTCTTTCAGCTTTTGCTCCTCGGCCTGTTTTTTCTGCTGTTCCTGCAGTGCCAGGGCGGCAGCAGCTTCATCCCCGGATTTGTCTTCCGGTTTTAAGGTAAGGGCATTATCTGATGAAGAAGGTGCGGCTGCTGGCTGATCGGCCGGCTTGGTATCCGGTGATGCTGCCGGAGTTTTACTGGTTGCGGCTGTCGAAGCCGTCTTCTCCTTCTCCTTTTGGGTCGCAGGCTGGTCAATTTTCGGCTTTGTTGATTTGCTCGTATCAGCCTTGTCCGTTCCGGACTTTGCCAGTGTATCGGCAGGTTGATTTGTCTGGTTGCTAGCCGCGTCCTTTTTGGTTCCGCAGGATATCGACACCGCTATGGCTGTAATGATAAAAAACGCCCTAGTGAAAAACCCAACAATTTTATTTGCTTTTATAGGTTTTCTTTTCACTGATGCCCTCCCTGAGTTACATTTAATTTAATAAATGATATGTCTAAAACTTGTTCAGTTTTTTTATTCATATCTCTCTAGGGAGCATCAGATTAATACCCTATATTAATTTATATCGGACGATTATTTTAAAAAAATCAAATTATTTATTTTACGCCTGTAATTCAGTCTGGTTGCCATTGCTTTAAAATTGGCGTTTTCAAATGTGTCGATTTTTTCTTCAAAAAACGGTTTATTGAGGATTCATCACATGTTGCAACCAGATCTTATGGAAGCTTCGCTTTTAGGGCTCTGGATATTTTCAGCATGTTACACACAGATCCTATGCGAGGCGGGGCTCGCCAGGATACGTCGCTGGCGCTTTCAGCGCCAGCGACTATTTAACCGCCACGATATAGCAGACCCACGACTCACTGTCGTCCCCGTCTTCTGTCAGAGAGAAAACACCGTTGCCGTTTCCTCTCTTATCC
>JADFZC010000396.1 GCA_015232735.1 Oligoflexales bacterium
TGAATTTTAACATTCTTCGGCAAGAATTCTCCCTCCAGAAACGGACTGAGCCGAGGAACGAGGTGAAGGAGTATTGGAGGGAGATGAATTGCCGTTGCGTGGTTCCATGTTCTCTGCTAAATTTTGGCAATCAGGAATATAGCCATTAGGCACCTGTGTGTATGTGGATAACATCCACGAATTACTAAGTGGAGTCGAAAGACTGTGATGCTTGGTAACAAGAGAATGGGTTCGATCTTTGGTCGATGAACATTCTCCGATCGGGGCATCGATCGCTGTCACTGAAGTGTGGTAGGAATCCCCCACTATAGCCTTCGGCTTAGTGGGGTGAGGATGTCAACAATGGACAATCAGGTTGTACATTTCATAATATTTTATAATGCATAATTTTATCATGAATATTTCAAGGTTAAGGGGGTATTGAAATATGGACGGATTTTTATGGCCCGGTATTTTGGGAGTAATCTGTCTAAATTTTCTTTTTTTTCAAACAGCCCTGCTCGGGGCCGGGAAAGAGGTAAGGGTTATAACCGACAGGACCGAGGCGCATGTGGCCCCGCTGTTTAAAATGTATGAAGAGAAATACCAGGTCAAAATCAAACCTCTCTTTGTGGACGAGGGACTTATTGCAAGGCTGGAGGCAAGGCCCGAGGAAGCCGACGTGGTGATAACGAAGAATGCCGACCTTCTTGAGATCATGAAGGGCAGGAAACTGCTGTCGCCGTTTTCATCAAAGAAAATAACCGGCAACATACCCAATGATTTTTTGGATGAGGACAGCAGTTACTTTGTACTGGCCTACAGGGCAAGAATGATATTTTATTCCAGGGACAGGGTGAAGGTTTCCGATCTTTCCACTTACGAGGATCTTGCCTCCCCGAAGTGGAAGGGTAAGATCTGCATCAGGTCAGGTTATCATGAATATAACATAAGTCTCTTTACGCAGATGGCGGCGGTATACGGAATTGAGAGGACGGAAAAGTTCATAAGAGGATTGAAGGCAAACCTTGCAAAAAAACCGTCGGGAAATGACAGGGAGCAGGTTAAGGGGATTTATGAGGGTAAATGCGACATAGCCATAGCAAATTCCTATTACATGGGGATCATGATGTCGAACAAGGATCAGAAACCCTGGGCGCTTTCGGCTGGCACCTTTTTCCCGAACCAGGAAGAAGGCGGAACCTTCGTGATGACAAGCGGGGCCTCTCTCACAAGGGCGGGAAAAAACAGCGCTGAGGCGCTGAGGCTTCTTGAATACCTCTCGGATTATGAGGCAGGCGACTACATGACCGAGGCTACATTTGAATATCCAGTGCACAGTAAAAAAAATTGGCCCGAGATTGTGACCAGACTCGGCGAAGGCCAGCCCGGGATCAAAGAAGGGGTTTTCAGGAGGCGCGTCGTCCCGTTTAAGGATCTTCCGAAATTTACGGAGAGGGTTGTAAAGATTCTTAATGATGTTAACTTTGATGACAAGGCAAAATAAATTGCTATGGTCAGGCTCCTTTTAATCTTCCTGATCCTAGGGCTGCTATCGCCGGTATTCATGGTCTTTTACAAGGGGCTTATCGGAATAGATCCAGCACTCTTGTCCCATCTTTTTGAGACGGTTTTTCCGAATTATCTCGCTAATTCGCTATTTGTCCTTTCGGGGACGCTTTTTTTTTCGCTGCTTCTTGGGATCGTCTCGGCTTTTCTTGTTTCACATTTTGATTTCACCCTGAAAAGATATCTGGATTTTTCCTTTTTGCTTCCCCTGGTTTTTCCTCCGTATCTTGTCGCGATAGTATACAGGGAACTTCTCGGACATTTCGGGCCTGTTCAGAACATCTTGAGGGATTGGCTGATGGTGAAAAGTCCCCAGGGGTGGTTTATATTCAACATTGAGTCCAGGTGCGGCCTTGTCTTTGTCATGTCGATGACGCTTTATCCATACGTATATCTGCTTGCAAGGGCCATGTTCGGCATGGGAAGCCATACTTATATTGAAGTCGCCAGATCCGGAGGCGTCAGTTTTCCTGCAACTGTGTGCAAGATAATAATTCCGCTTTCGCTGCCGGCTATTCTGGCAGGCGCTGTCATAGTGATGACCGAATGTCTTTCCGATTACGGCGCATCCTCGCTTCTTGCGGTCGATACGATAACGGTGGGAATATACAAATTATGGTTTTCCCTGAACAAAGTGGAGATAGCGTTTCAGGCGGCCGTCATTGTCCTTTCTTTTGTGCTGTTTGTTTTGGGTGTCTTTTTCATTTTCATAAAAAGGCGTCATTTTCATAATCCGGTGTTCAAGCATCATGTTTTGAGAAACGAGAGGATTACAGGGATAAAAGGCGCTCTTGCGTTTCTGTTTTGTCTGCTTCCGGTCTTTGCAGGTTTCATGATTCCGATGACGTGTTTGCTTTTGTGGGCTGCGTCGGTGCTCGGGAGCATCGATTTGTCTCTTCTGCTTTTGGACACAGGAACAAGCGTCACCCTTGGAGTGTCTTCGGCGGCTGTGTGCATGATTTTTGGGACGGTTTTTGCTTTCAGCGGGAGAAATATTTTCCATAATGGCATTTTCCGTTTTCTGCCGGAGTCTTTGATATTGACCATGGCCTTTCCGGCCATAGTGGTTGCCGTCGGCATACTCGCCCTGTCCACCTCGTTCTACGACACGGCTTTGGGAAAATGGTTTTTGGATTCAATTTTGATTCTTGTTTTTGCATGTTCCGCGATGTTTGTCGGACTTGCCTTTTTCACCGCAAGGAGCGGCATGGAAAAGATTCCGCTGGAAATTGACAGGGCACTTGCCAGTCTGTCGAGGGGGAAGATCTTTTCTCTTCTTTTCATTCATATCCCCATGACTTTCAGGATGATACTTGCGGGCGGGCTGTTTGTTTTTGTCGAATCCGTGAAAGAACTTACAATGACCATGGTACTTAGGCCGTTTGGCTACAATTCGCTGGCTACGCGAATCTTCTCCTATGCGAGTATCGATTTGAGCAAAAAGGCTTCGCTGTGGGCGATCCCTCTTGTCCTCGTGTGCATTTATCCTGTAATTTCCGTGGGTCGAAAAATGACAGCAATTGAAAGAGAGTAGGGCTAGAAAGTAATGCTTGAGAGTACCGGGCTCTGCAAGAGCTATAAAGAGAAAAAAGTGTTGGATGATGTAGGTTTTTTCGTGGAAAACCACACCATAGCCGGAATTCTGGGACCGAGCGGAAGCGGAAAGACGACGATTCTTCGCATGATCATGGGTTTTGAAGCGCCTGACAGCGGCGAGCTTAAATATGGCGGTCAGTGTCTTTCAAAGGGCGGAAAAATTCTTGTCCCTCCGGAGAAAAGGAACTTTTCCATCGTTTTTCAGGAATTCATTCTTTTCCCCCACTTGAACGTCTTTCAAAATATTGCCATAGGTCTCTCGAAAAAAAGCCGAAAGGAGAGGGAAAGCATAGTTGACGAACTTTGTGAGGTGCTAAAGATATCCGGACTGAAAAAGGAGAGGATTTCATCCCTCTCCGGCGGGGAGCAGCAGAGGGTGGCTCTGGCAAGGTCGCTTGCCTTAAGGCCTAAGGTACTTATG
>JADFZC010000397.1 GCA_015232735.1 Oligoflexales bacterium
TACCGATATATGTAATACAATAGGTATTCGATACCTATTATAAGGCAAAAATATGGAACAGATGAGAAATTTTGTTGTGTTGAGCTTGAAAGTTTCAGTAAGGATTGGAAAAAAGCTGGATTAACTGATGAAGATCTTAGGCTTCTTGAAATTACCGTAGCCATCACGCCTGAGATAGGAGATGTGATTTCTGGTACAGAGAGTTTACGAAAGATACGGATAGCAATGCCTGGACGTGGAAAAAGAGGTGGCGCAAGAGTAATTTATGTAAATGTTCCAAAATATGCCTATACAGTTTTTTTGTATTTTTATCCTAAAAATAAAGATCCAGATCTGTCTGACGAGTTAAAATTGAAGCTTTCAAAATTGGTAAAACAACTTGAAGAACAGATAAGAAATAACTTTTTCAGAAAAAAAGGAAAGAAAAATGACAAATAGAAAATTAAAAATCGATAAGGAATTTGAGAAAGGTATCGAAGCTGGTTTGAACGAAGCCATAGCATATTTTGGTGGCAAGAGGGGAAAGGCAAGAGAGATAAAAATCACTTTTTGTAAGGTCCCAAATTATACCGCCAGTCGTATTAGAAAACTTCGAGAAAAGTTTCATTTCACTCGCGAGGGTTTAGGTCTCTTGATGAATGTCAGTTATGAGACAATTAAAAAATGGGAGGAAGGGGAAAATAGACCGGCAGGAGCGAGTGCTCGTATGTTACAACTCTTAGAAAATAACCCGGAAGCTGTACTTTCTACTTTGGAAGTACGCTCATTGTAAAAATACGCGAAAACTATCCCTTCCAATCTGTTCACCAACCATCTGATTTTTGATCATTCAGGATGGGTATTTATACTTAAACAATCCCTTTTGTATAGTTTGATGTATAATATTAATATGCTTTACTACTAATTACTAAATAAGTAAAAGTTTAGGGGTAAAAAAATGAAGTATATTTTGTCGCTTCTAGTTTGTATCGTTGCGACTTTTTTTTATGGATGTTCATGTGGAAAAAAATCAAAAAGTAGTTCGGATAGCGGAAATGGCGCTCCAACAGATACATCTACTGGCGGTACTGAGACAACGAGCGGAACAGGAACAAATACAACTACAGGTGAAACAGCGACAACAAGCACGGCTTCGAAATATGCAAAGGTAACACCGGAAGGACCTACAGGCACCCTTACCGGACAGTTAACACCTTCTTCTGAGAATGAAGGGGCAAAAAATACAGATGTTTTAGTCTTTGTGGAGGGATATCAGCTCATATCTACAACAGTGAAGGCGAGTGATTCCTACACCCTAAGTGGAGTCCCTGTCGGCGAAAGATCTGTGATAGCCATAAGTAAAGCATCTAACAGTACATCTCTCTTTTTTGGAGAAAATACAAAGATAGGAGGAAAAAGTCAAAAAAAGAGAATTGTAGAAAACCAGACTACTCAGGCTGGAAGCCTTGTTCTTGAAGAACTTGGGAATATAACGGGTCAGGTTACCCTCACAGCAGCAACTGATCTGACAGGGATTGATGTCTATATCCCTGGAACATCCTTCTTAGCAAAAACTGATGCCACCGGAAGTTATACGATATCAGATATTCCTCCAGGAACCTATACGGTTGCAGCTTTAAAGAGCGGATTTGTGAAATCCTACGCAAAAAATGTGACGGTCGTTAAAAAACAGACCGTTACAGCGAGAACGATTGCCCTATCTGTAAGTTTAGGGGTTAATGGAGCTATTATTTTAAATGAAGGAGATGCGATTTCACCATCCCGAACGGTAAAAGTTGATATCGCGCTCGATGGCTCTGCTACGACGATGATGGTGTCGGAAGATCCGCTTTTTATCGGTGTCAGATGGAAAAACATTGCTGAAACTATGGAATATACTTTTACCAGTGATGGAGCAAAAAAACTCTATGCAAGGTTTGCAGATTCGGGTGGGCTTGAAACAACGCCCGTTTTAGCAGAAATTAAAATTGATACTTCAGCTCCTACGGGAACACTTGTTATGAGCGGAAGTCCCACATCGATAAATACAAGAAGTGTCACACTGGCACTGACAGGATCTGATACTACCGGGGCACAGGATATGATGATCTGCAATGACTCAACTTTTACCGGATGCAGTTGGGAGACATTTAGCGAGACAAAATCCTGGACACTTACCGATGGAGATGGCGCAAAAACCGTGTATGCAAAGATCAGGGATAAATGGGGATATGAATCTGCAGTACTGTCATATGCAATCATATTAGATATGACAGCACCGACTAGTACCTCCGTCTCAATTAATGGAGGCGCATCTTCGATCCCTACCAAAAATACCATTCTCACTTTGTCAGCAACTGGAGCAAGCCAGATGTATATTACAAACACTTCTGGCTGCTCATCAGAAGGATCTTGGGAGACATATGCGACTTCCAAAAGCTGGCGCCTTTCGCCATCAGCGGGAACAGGGACAGTTTATGCAAAATTTAAGGATGATCTTGGAAATGAATCATCCTGCATAAGCGCATCAGCCACAGTAACCTTCTTAGGAACATGGACAACCAAAACCACATCAAACGGTTTAGGAAAAAATACTATTTATGGAATATATGTTTCCGGCTCTAATATCTATGCTTCATGTTTCGATACGGGAGGATTATCTATTTCAACCGATGGTGGAAGTTCATTTACAAAGAAAACAAGTGATGATCTTTGGGTGGCGACGGTATCGGGTGGAAACATTTATATTGGGAGCGGCACAGGAGGAAGAATTGCTGTTTCAGCAGATAATGGTAATTCCTTTACAAATAAGACAACAACTTGTAATGGCGGAACGACCTGTCAATTCCGAGATCTTTATGTATCTGGGACCAATATCTACGCTGCGACAAGTGCGGGACTTGCCATTTCTACAGATAGCGGATCAACTTGGACTTATAAGACATTATCGGATGGATTGGGTAACTTGACAGTGATGGGAGTTGCCGTATCAGGATCAAACATATATGCAGCAACATTGGGAGGATTATCCATTTCAACGAATAGCGGTACCTCTTTTACAAATAAGACAACTTCAAATGGGCTAGGAAGCAACAATACCAGTAAGGTTTTTCTATCAGGCTCAGACATATACGTTGCAACAACCGGTGGATTGTCAATATCAACTGACGGAGGAACTACATTTACAAATAAAACAACAGCCAATGGCCTTGGAAGCAATAGTGTCGCGAACGTTTATGTATCAGGCTCTACAGTCTATGCAGGAACCAGTAGCGGCCTTTCAATCTCATCGGATGGAGGATCGACTTTTGGAAATATGACGACCGATGACGGTCTACCGAAGAATTATATAACCGCTTTATTTGTTTCTGGTACAACAATATACGTAGGGACAATAGATTATACCGGCTTCACGGGGGGAGGAGGGCTATCAATTTATACCCCTTAAAGCAGGTTACAGCTTCTGTCATCCTTTAATTATCTACATTAGATCAAAAGTGGTCGTTGGAGAAAGGAATTCAGCTATATTGGCAGTTCAATACAACATATTTTCGGGGAACAAAAAAATATCAGAACAAAA
>JADFZC010000398.1 GCA_015232735.1 Oligoflexales bacterium
ATCATTTTCAGCTTCCACCACAAGGCGCTTGAATGCTCGATGCGGGCAGCGGAAATCATACGCGATGCCGCAATCATGGCCGGAGCCCCGGCAGGCTGCATAGGATGGGTTGAGAAACCGTCAAGAGATTTCACCAGAGCGCTTATTTCAAGCCCCGAGGTGTCATTGATACTTGCCACCGGAGGTCCAGGAATGGTGAAGACCGCATACAGCAGCGGAAAGCCGGCAATAGGCGTGGGAGCCGGAAATGCGCCGTGCTATTTTGAAAAAAGCGCCGATATTGAAAAGGCGGTGGCCGACCTTCTCAGCAGCAAGACTTATGACAATGGCGTTATCTGCGCTTCCGAACAAAGCGTGGTGGTCGATCATGAAATCGACTCAGTCGTAAGAGCCGTCATGAAAAGGAACAACATGTATTTTCTGAATCCCGAGGATGAGGCAAAACTGCAAAATGTCATGTTCGATGCCAAAAGCGGAAAGGTCAATCCGGAAGTCATAGGAAAATCAGCGATGCATATTGCATCACTTGCAAAATTGTCCGTCCCGGAAAACACACGGATTCTTGTTGTCGACATGAAGGATGACGTCGCACGACATCCTTTCGCAGTTGAAAAACTAAGTCCAGTCCTTGGATATTTCACTGCAAACGATGAAAACGGAATAAGTGTATGCGAATCGCTGGTAAATAACGGCGGAGTAGGCCATACGGCCTCCATTCACTCGCAGGATGAAGAGAAGATCCTGGAGTTTTCACTGAGGGTCAAAGCTTGCCGCATTCTGGTAAATTCACCATCATCCCAGGGAGCTATCGGGGGAGTTGTAAACGATTACATTCCATCTTTGACCCTTGGTTGCGGAACCAAGGGAGGCAGCTCAACAAGCGTCAACGTAAACGTCAATGACCTGATTAATGTCAAAAGGGTCCTTGTGCGAAAACCCGGGCAAACCTGATTGCATCGGAAAGTTACCTTTTGCAAATGCCAGGGGTTTGTCTAAAAATAACTTGGGTGAGGCTCTTTTAGGGAGGTCATATTCACCTAACCGTTTCTTTTGACAAGGTCCTTTATCTTTTCACAAACCACATCGTCGGTCAGATACTTCAAAACCTGAAGATGCTCCGCATTTGCGCCCTTCAGGCCCTGTTCATGGATTATCGAATTGAGCATCGAGGCGCGGTTGAAAGAATCCATGTTGATAATCTTCATTATCATTTCACTAAACCCCTGGTCTTCATTTATCAATTGAATAAGGCGGATAAAAGTCTGGTCATCAGCCGGAACGGCATTTCTGTTATCGGGATCGGCATCTGAAACAAGCAAATTTTTCAGTTTGCTTTTGATGCTGTCAAAAATAGATGTCATAGCTTTCTCCATTCGGTATAACACCATTAAGAGGCTTTTCAAAGGCCGATGCATCTTCAAATTCACCGGCAAACAGTGATCGAGGAACTGTCAATCCGTGAATTGACAAAATCAGGAAAACCAATATGAAAAATTTGCATATCTTCACTGCAAGCCTCAGATCTCATAAAGCCGCCTTGAATACAAGTGCATGGCTTTGTCGAATATTTATCGGAATATTTTAAAAATAAATAAGTATCCTGTTTTTGTGTTAAAGAACAAAAGAGCCATGAATTCAACATATGGCGTGCTGACATTTTGGTAAAGAGGCTAAAAAGGCATTTTTCGGTTTTATCAAGGGGATTTTGCCAATCTGAGACTTCACGCCTAGTTCGAACGAGATGAGAGGGGAACTGCAATTTTTTTTGGAGTATTTGATAACAAAAAAATCTGGAACAGCAGTGAAAAAATAAAGCTGGATGTGAGATGGGAGAAGAATTTTCTGTGGAGGTCAGCGCGGCTCGGCAAAGTGGAGTGCCTCATAAATGAACACCGAGCTCCCGGAGTCCATCCAGCAGTCCCCTTTCATCATCCCTTTTTTGCATAAAGTCGAAAGAAAAAGGGTTTTGTCCGGAAGGTCTTCCCACACCTGAGGAAGGTAAGTTGCCGATCGATCACCCTGACTGATGATGACACCATGTTTGCCTGGTACCAGAAAATTCTCAAGCTCACGGCCATGCATGCTGACAGGACGGGGCGGAGAAAGAACCGAAATCTCTATCCGCAGATCCTTCAGCTCGCTTTTGGTAACCGGAACAAAACGCGGATCGTGAACAGCGGCGTTAATAGTGTTCTGCGCCACGCAGTCAACCAGAGTCCCGGTCGGAGTTATGCTGCCGATGCAGCCGCGAAGCTCGTTGTTTTTCTTTAATGTCACGAAACAGCCGCGTTCCCGCTGAGCAACCCTGGAAGCGTGGGCAAGTTTTGGCTTGGCCGCCTTCCCGTCCTTCAGATATGTTTTCAGCATGAGGCGGCTCATTTCAAGCAGGTCGGTTCGGGTTTGCTGATCGAAGGTTTCATCGTAAAACCTGATGGCGGTGTAACCGACCACCTGTTCCTTCATGCCTGAAGTATCCCCGGAATTGATAAGGGAAAGGCGCTCTGCCTCCCATCCCTTTTGATTTGCCAGACCCAGCAAAACCAGTATTGCATCGCGGCCGCAGGCTTCGCAGCCTTCCGCAGCATTGATATTTTGTGCCACGATCGCCTTGGTACAGGCCTCATCCAGTGCCTGCGCCTCTTTATAGGGGTAGTAGTGCGACAGATCGCTGCTGACAATTATGAGCGTATCATCGTCCAAAAAGGAACTGAGCCGATCTGCAAGCCATGTGATATCCTCACGATCTATGCGGCCTGTTACAATCGGAATAATTGCAAAATCATCCTTATAAAGATATTGAAGAAAAGGGAGCTGCACCTCGATTATGTGGGACATATGCGGCTCGTTGACAGTTTCAACCATATTAGGCTTGACCAGTTCCCTGGTGAGAGGATCAACTTTTACCTGACCTAACGGTGTGGCGAATTTATCATATCCTGGGATGGCAAATTTGAAGCTTCCCGCTCCCCTGCTGTGGTTGCTGGCCAGAATGAACACCCTCCTGTAAGGCTTGCCCTCCAGCGAGCGATAGGCTGCGCCAAAGGCCGGGTAATCGAATTCATAGCCGGCGTGCGGAGCGATTATGGCACGGGCGCGCCTGTTCAAAGGCCTGGCAGCAGGAGCCAGGTATTTTTTAAGGTCGGCGCGCAGCTTCCCCGGATCCGCCGGGTAAAAGCTGCCCGCGACCTGAGGCGGGCGAACGGACCTGGGCGGCGGAGACTTTGAATCGGCCGCTGCCGCTTCCCCTCCTGCGAGAGACCCTGTAATCAAAAACCAGGCGCCCAAAATAACGCCATGCCCAAAATGCCTTTTCATCTCCATACCCCCTTTATCATATTGCCGCAGGGACATTTTCCCGTATCGGTCAGCTGATTTTCCAAAACACTCAGGCCATGCCTCCGGATAACCTCGCGTCCGCACTTCGGACAGACGGTATTTACCTGGTTCAGCTCCGCGGCATTTCCGATATAGACAAATTTGAGACCGCTTCTTCGTGCCAGCCGGGCCGCCATCTCCATGGTTTCCAAAGGTGTCGCATGGAGATGGCTGAGCCTGT
>JADFZC010000399.1 GCA_015232735.1 Oligoflexales bacterium
AGAAAAGGGGGATTATTTGAATTTAATTAAATCTGTGCCGGAAAGAATCAGGTCGGCATGTCCTCGATGTCATCTGTTTCCAAAGTACATGAGGAATCCATTTTTCCATGGGAGACAAGTTCTTCAAGGGAAAAAAACTTTCTATGGCTGCTTGTATTAATGGTGGAACACCATACGACCCTGTTTATCTCTTCAGCCTCTCTCCTGCTGAGATAGCTGACATTTTTTCTTATCTGTTTTCTCTCTATTTTTTCCGCCGTCATAGGCGGAAGCTTATCGAAAATATTATCGCCCACCTTTCCTTCCATGGTTGAGACATGATAGAACCTTCCGGAAATGATATAGTAGAAATGCCATTTTTCAGCTTCGTGGGAAGCAAGAAGCCCGGAAAATAACCTAAGCTGTTTAAGAGCGAATGGTATTTTCAGCTTATTCAACTCATCCCGCAGCGTTCGTTCGCGCTCTTTTTGGTTTTTATCTCTAAAGATGTTAATAATGGTACGAAAACAAAATGAATTTTTAACCGTTCCCCGATCAAGAAAATCAAGCAGCATTCTTCCTTCCGAAGAGGGAATTTCAAAACCTCTCTTTATGTTTTTTCCAGCAAAAAATTCTGAAATTTTATTAATAAAAAAGGAAGTTTCCCTGTCTCCACGAAGAGGTCCCAGCGCAAATATCACGCCCTCCTCCAACGGCCCGGTGGCAAGACGCATCCCTTTGGAATTCTTCGCCAGATATAGGAAGTGTGCGCTTCTCTGATGCCATGCTATCGGATCAAAAACAAGCTGATTGGCACTGACCGCTTTTGATTCAGCCATCATGGCAGAAAAAAAGTCAGCTGTTATTTCATAGGTAATCCTGTATGTGCCGAGAACGTGCTTAAGAAGCCCTCTGGGCAAAGAAGAGACATTTTGCAGTTTATGTACCTCTCTCGCTATGTTTTTAGCGCTTGATACAAATTTAATTTCATCATTTTTGTCATGAAGAAAATATACGCCTGGTTTTTCAGGAAGACTTCTCAGATTTTCCTTTGAAACTCCCCATCCCAGCCTTGTGCCGGATTCATAGTCTCCCTGGAATCGTATGGCATCTGCCACGGTTGTTATCTGCCTGCTGAGCAGCATTTTCTGGTAAACCTGAAAAAGCCCAAGAGTCATATAGGCATCTTCCCTGGCCCTGTGAATTTTGCTTTTTTCCAGAATTTTATAATATTGGCAAAGACCCTGAAGGGATTTGTTTGGAGCTTTTGGTGCCAGCTTTTCAGCCAGCAGATGAGTGCACAGGAAATAATTATGTATCATCTTGCCTGTGGTCTCTTTAGAAAAATGCCGCAGGAATTTCATGTCACCAATAGTATTATGGCTAACAAGTATATCATCTCTGATAAACTCGACAAAGTTTGGCATGACCTCGGAAATAAGCGGCGCATCCTTTACCATCTTATTTGTTATGCCTGTCATTTTTCTTACGATTGGAGGGATTGACACCTTAGGATTTACCATGCTGTAAAATGAATCTTCCTCTCTGCCCTTGGAATAACGGACGGCGAATATTTCCGTGATGCCGTTTCTTTCCGGATTTCCACCTGTTGTCTCGATATCAAAAATAATATAGCTCGCGTTATCGATCTTCCTGAAAAGATGGTCTGTTTTACCCCTTGTTGAAATATGAAGAGGTTTGGCACGACTTTTTTGATATTTTTCTGAAGAAGTGGATCGTTTTTTACTTTGCAGCTCTCTGATATTTTCCTCTATGTCTGGCTCGTTATTTTTCATCATTGCGTTACTTTCACAACATGTGATGGATATCCTGCCTGGTTTCATGGGTCTTTCTAACACGCATTATTGCGAATAATCAAAAAAACCCACCGCAATCGGTCACCCAATAGGCAATACCTTGTTTTTATTACCTGTTTCATTACAATAAATAACCGTGCTTTCAGGATAACATCAGCTGGTTAGCTCGTCAGGGGCTCCTTAAGTATCCTTTATTTGTAATATATATAAAAACAAGCGAAAAATTATAACAATTAAAATTTACAAAGTTCCTAAATGTTCGTTTATATTGGATGTTTTCTTGAAATACTTAAAGTCGACAGGCATTTAGAAACTATTACTCATTATTATGTGTCAGTATATTATCCTATTAATTTATCTATTATTTATTATAAACCTATATGCAGAATATTTTCAATAATGGGAGGAAAGTTAATGATTCTATCCAAGATTTAAGCCGGGTATAACCCCCTAAACTGGCCAGCCCCCGATAAAGGAGGGCTTTCCATGGTCGACAAATGGAGACCATCAGAAATGGGAAATTTGAGTTTTCGTAACCTGACCGTTCTTTTGCCTGGCAATTATCTGCATTTCCACAATCTTGATCTTTTTGTCAGTTTTTGGGGATTCGAAAATCAACGATTTTCCAACCATTTTATTCATTTTGAAGGGTATTCCCATTTCCGGATTCTTTGCGATGCCTTTTCCGTCGATTTTAATCTCAGATGGTGCGCCCAAATAGAAAAATTCGCCATTAGGTTTTTTATATTTGGCTATTGCATGCACATTTCCCTCATTTGAATTTTTTTCCTGATTAAACAGATTAAAATTCAATACTATGTTTTCATCTTTTCTTTGAATTTTAACCTGGTCGATACTAAGCCGCGCAGTATCCGGATGGACATCTTCCATGACCTTGGCATATGATTTTTCAATATTTTCATTGGCACTTTTTTCCTTAATCTGTAATTCGGGTTTACTGGCAGAGGAAAGCGCCATGTTGTTGCCGTTGTGACTTGGTGGCGGATATTGCCCGGTTTTGACTTCGTTTTGCGGCGTGTGTTTTGACAAGTTGTTTTCAACAAGCTTCTTCTCCATAGCTGCTTCAGCGTTTATGCGCTCCTGCATAGCAAGTCTGGCCTTCAATTCTTCCACCCTGAGATCTTCCTCAGCCAGCGTTTTTCTGTGTGCGAATATGAGCTCTTCAGTGGATCTCGCCTCATCGGCGATACGTCTGGCTTCAGCCTTTTGCGCCTCTTCGCGGATTCTGTTTTCCTCCATCCTGCGCATGTCCTCTTCCTTTTTCTTTTGCTCTGCAATAAGTTTTTCCATTTTAGCCCTTTTTTGTTCTTCCTGTGCCCTTAAAGCAGCAAGTTCCATTTCTCTCTTTTCTTCAGATTCTTTTCTCAGACGTTCTTCCTCCTGTCTTCTGTTCTCCTCAGCTATGCGTTTAAGTTCGGCCAGTCTCGCATTTTCCGCCTGCTGCTTTTTTTCATATTCAAGTTTCTGTTTAGCGATTGTTTTCAACTCAAGGGATCTATTTTGTTCAGCGATTTTCTGTGCGAGTTTCTCCGCCAGTTTCTCTGCAAGCAGTTTTTTTTGTGCTATCTTGCTGACAAGTTCTTCAGCTAGTTCTTCTGCCGCCTTTTTCTGAAGCTTTAATTCAATATTCCTGTCCGACTCATCCAGATTGCTGAGTTCCTTTTTTTTCAATACCAGGTTCCTGTCATGCCTTTTTTTCCGTAATTTGGATGTGTCCTTTTTTTCAATCTTGTT
>JADFZC010000400.1 GCA_015232735.1 Oligoflexales bacterium
TGAAATCCAAAGATTCAATGGACGGTGGACAGCAAACCGGATAAGTTCCCATCGCGAAAAGCCGTTAATATTCATGAATACCCGGAGCAGATATAAATTTTTCAAGAAATGAGGAGTGAGACTGAGATGCATTACAATTACATTTTGCTTGGATTGCTGGCAGTCATTTCAGTATTTTTCTTTTTTTTCTATTTTAGAGATTATGAATGGGATAGATCTCCGGATGGAAAAACCACAATAAAAACAGGAATAGTAATTGGGATTATCACCGATTTCTTCGATGGGCCTCGTATTCTGCAACAATCGCTCTGATTACAGGGGCCTTTGTTGAAAAGAACAGTGTATTTACATCGATATGCATGATGCAAAGAGTTTGAAAGATAAGCATGGCAAAGTTAAATGAAGAGTCCAAAAGTACTTCTCACAGGGTTGTGGGAAAGAACGTCAGAAGGCTTGACGCCGTAGCCAAGGTCACCGGCAAGGCAAAGTATGCTGACGATTTTTTTGAGCGCGATATGCTGGTTGGAAAGGTTCTGAGAAGCCCCTACGCACACGCGAGGATCAGGAACATAGATGCAAGTGGCGCAAAGTCCCTTTCAGGTGTGGAGGCTGTGATAACCTATCGTGACCTGCCGGGCATCAGGTTTGCAACGGCAGGCCATCCTTGGTCTCTCGATGCGGGCCACCGGGATGTTGAGGACAGACTCATCCTCACTGATAAGGCCCGGTTTGTGGGCGATGCTGTCGCTGCAGTCGTCGCCAGTGATCTTTTGACCGCCTTGAAGGCACTTAAACTTATCAAGGTGGATTATGAGGTTTTGGAACATGTTCTGGATCCGCAGGAGGCGATGAAGGATGGCGCGCCTGTGATACACGATGAAAAACCTGGCAACATAATAAGTTCCTTTGGGGTACGCTTTGGCGATGTTGACAGGGAGATGAAGGATGCGTACAGGGTGTTCGAGGGTGAATTTGAGACGAGCATTGTTCAGCACTGCCATATTGAGAACCATACGGCCTATTCATATGTCGATACGGATGGACGGATTGTCGTGGTCACAGCCACGCAGGTCCCGCATATCGTCAGGAGAATAGTGGCACAGGCTCTTGGGGTTCCATGGGGCAGGGTCAGGGTGATCAAGCCGTATATCGGAGGGGGGTTTGGAAATAAGCAGGATGCGGTGATCGAACCGTTGACAGCTGCGATGACGCTTGCGGTAAAGGGAAAACCGGTAAGGTATGCACTTACGAGGGAAGAGTGTTTTATAGATACCAGAACAAGGCATGCCATGAAGTTCAGGATAAAAACCTCTGTTTCAAGGGATTCAAGGCTTACCGGTATCGATATCAAGGTTGTTTCGAATAATGGAGCTTATGCATCCCATGGTCATTCAGTAGCCATGAGTGCCGGCGCCAGGTTCAGGCCACTGTATGACTTCAGGGCTGTAAATTTTGAACCCAAAACTGTTTATACCAACCTTCCGGTGGCTGGCGCCATGATCGTCGAGAAGAGGATGGCAGCGGTTGTATGCTCCCTTGAGGATATCGCCATGGAGTCTTTCTACGATCGAATTCATTCAAATCCCATAACGAGCGATACCTCGGCCAATGTGAGGATAAATGCAATGTCATACGGGGTTACTTTTGCAGAGGTTGAGGTTGATATGGAGACAGGTCGGATTGAGGTGCTTGAAATTTATAATGTACATGATTCCGGTGTAATCATAAATCCCAAACTTGCCGAGGGGCAGGTTCACGGAGGAGTGAGCATGGGTCTGGGTTATGCCCTTACGGAACAGATGCTGTTTGATAAAAAGACGGGCAAGCCGCTAAACAATAATTTGCTCGACTACAAACTGCAAACAATTCTCGATACGCCCAGGATAGGGGTTGCTTTTGTCGAGACATTTGATGCCGCAGGTCCATTTGGCAATAAGTCTCTCGGGGAACCCCCGGTTATTACGCCGGCGCCTGCGATTCGAAATGCCGTCCTTGATGCGACGGGAATAGCATTCAACAGCGTGCCGATGTATCCACAGGTGGTATTTGAGAAATTTAGGGCGGCGGGACTATTAAATGGGTTGTTGGAGAAACCAGGGTAATGGGATGAATCTGCCTTATTAATGAGGTAGGATTTGCCTCATTTAAATTCTCTGAACAACAAGGAAGGAGTAGTCATCCTCGATGGCCCCGTCACCCCACAGGTCCGACACGGTGGCGAGTATATTTTTTTTGATCTCATCAACATCATGACTACTGCCAACAATTTCTTTCAATTTGATGCGCCTCATGTTTTTCCCGTTCACACCGCGATTTTCAAGAAGACCATCCGTATAGAGAAAAAGAATCTCCCCTTTTGAAAACTGAAATTCCTCGGATTCGAAATTCTGAATGGAATCCATTCCGATAGGATTGCCTGATGCCATAAACATCCTGACATCTCCTCTTCCTGCCAGCATACAGGGGTGATGGCCCGCACTTAGGACTGCGCTGTCACCGTTTTCAAGGTTTATGCTGATAACAGCCATCGTCATCATTTTTTCCAATCTACGCGACGTTTCAAGGATGGCATTATTCAGATGCTTTGCAATGAATTTTACCCTATCGATGGAACGCCTGTTATCAGGCATATCGTCCAGCATTGAAATGGCGTTCTTTATGGCTCCGGCGGCTGCCACAGTGTAAATGGCCGAAGATATTCCGTGACCGGTGACGTCACCGATGAGTATCTCAAGGATCTTTTGCTTCTCGTCAAAGAAAATGGCACGCCAGTCCCCTCCCACATTTTCCGCCGCCTTATAGCAGTCTGCCACCCGGATATGCGGGATCCCTCTTGATAGGCTGCCGAAGGATTCATGGACTTCCTGGATCAGAGCGATATTTTTTATGATGGTTTCCCGTTCACTTTGAGTGCGTGTGTACATTATTCTTGAGAGGATATTGCTGACACGAAGTTTCAGCTCTTCGGAGATGATCGGTTTTGTCAGGTAGTCATCGGCTCCCATCTGAAGACCAAGTATGACGTCATCCTCCGAACTTCGCGCAGTGATGAATATGACGGGAATGTTATCATATTTGCTGTTATCCTTCATGTATTTGATAAAATCCTCACCGGATAAACCAGGCATCATCATGTCGAGAAGAACCAGATCCGGCAGAAACCCTTTCATCCTCTCAATGCCTTCCTGGCCTCCCAGCGCCATCTCAACATGATACCCCTCGGCATGAAGAATGTCGCGTATCACTTCACAATTGTATTTGTGGTCATCGACGACCAGAATTTTGTTTTTTTCACTTTCTGACTGGAAAATGGGATGAGGTTCCTTTTTATTTTCCGGATCGGCGATCGCCGGGGAATCGTTTTCAAGGCTTTTGAGAAGCGGTTTCTCTGAAATCGGCTCCGTCCGCCCTCCCTCCCTGTCGAGACTTATGTCTCCCGATACACGTTGCAGGGGTAGGGATAATTCAAACCGGGTTCCCTTGCCAAATTCAGATTTGACCTTTATCTGTCCTCCCAGAATCTCAAGGTAGCTTCTGACAATAGGCAAAT
>JADFZC010000401.1 GCA_015232735.1 Oligoflexales bacterium
CAATGTACGGGAATCGAATGAAGGGCAGCATCAGGCATTTTTTTAGATTCGCAAGGTACAGGCTTCCCCTCCCTGTTTTTGGAATAAGAACAAAAAGGCATTACCTTTATGTTGATAATGCCGCAAAAATTATCTCTGCTATCTTGAACGGTTCCCTGCGAAAGGGAATATATCTGCCCCATGATCCGGAATCATGGGATAACGGTTCTCTATTTTCACAGATATATTTTGCCGCAAATAACAGGGCGCTTCCAAGATTATACAGGATTCCAATGCCCGGTATTGTCGCTTCTGTGTTGTCCCGAATCAACTCTCTTGAACCGCTTTTCAATTCCTTTGAACTGGCTTCAAATTTTTCACATGCTTACTCCAAACTGAAGCTGACTCCCTACAAACAGGCATTCAAGGAGACTGCCGCTGGCTTAACGTTGGTTTCCAGCAAAAAATAGAGGGAAAAACGTGAAGAAAAAACAATTTTTTTTAATCCTCTCATGCCTTGTACTCTTTCAGCTGCCAAACATCCGGAGTATTTTCAAATATTCTCCAGCAGGATTAGATACGGAAGTCGTATCCATCCTCTTTTTCGCGCTATTTTTTTTAATATACCACTTCATTTTCACAAATCTTCACCGGGTAAAGAATATATTGGAAAGTCCAATATTTACATTTGCAGTCCTCATTGTTTTCTCAATTATTGTATATCACATATACTTTTATGCACAGGAACTTAAGCTTCAAAGGAAGGGATCTGATTTTGACGACTGCATACTCCGCGGTGCAAGGCTTATGACCTCCGGATTTTCTCCCTACAAGGAAAAATCATATTTGGGAAACCCCTGCAGCCCGGGTCCGATAGTACATATGATCCATCTTCCATTTATCAAGCTGGGAATATTCCAACTGGCCACGGCCTTCTGGCTCTTTGTCACTACAATTACGCTCAGGGTTATGGAAAGAAACTGGATTTTTCCAAATATCTTCCTTCTTATTCTATGTTCAAGCCCTATCTTCTGGGGGATATCGGTAATAGGCTGCGATTATGTGACATTTTCCTGCATTCTGCTTCTTTCGGTACTATCGCTTAAACAATGTGTCATTAAGCAGAATCATGAGTCTATTATAATTACGGCAGTGTTGTGCGGGATCATGGCCGGTACAAGGGTGAATTTCCTCTACCTGCCCTTTGCCTTTGCCTTCGCCCTTTTCTTTTATCATAGAAAAGCAATTCCGATGTTTCTTCTGATCTCCTGTCTGATAGCTTTTCTGCCTGGGGCATATTTTTATTTTCTTGACCCCAATTCCTTTACCCCATTTCACGTTCTAACCAGAGGACATCAGGCTCTCTCACCGGTTCCGATGATTATAACCCTTGTTATAAATATTGCGCTGTTTATACTTGGAACATGCAAATTCAGGAAAAATGTGGACAATATTTTGCTATTTTTTTTGTTTATCGTTGCTCCATCGCTTATTTTCCTGAGCATAGGCTCCCTGTTCTGGGTCAAGTTGAATATCATCGAATGGGAAGGGGCAAATTATTTTGTACCCATATATCCCATGCTCGCCGCAATATATGCAAAAACCATTTTGGATGACAAATTCTCTCTTTTTGGATTAGAAAAGACCCCTGAAGCAGCGGCAGATCCAAAACTAATCAGAGTGAAATCTATGCCGGCATAAATATATTCTGTAACGATTTCGAAGGGATAAATTTAAATGTTTATAAATTTTGAAAAGTGGCATGGAGCAAAAAACGACTTCATTCTCGTCTGGCTGTCTGATCCTGAAGACCAGGTATTTGAAAGCCTCAAACACCTGTCCAAAGTACTCTGTGCCAGAGACGGCAGCGGCATCGGAGCCGACGGAATCCTTGTCCTTCACACAAAGACGAAAAAAGACCTTATGCCTGAGCGCTTTTCTGTCATAAACAGCGACGGTTCCATTGCAAACACGTGCGGAAACGGTATCAGGTGCGCATCCCTCAGCATTTTAAAAAGGCACAGGGAGGAGGGACTGATTTCCGATCTGCCAGAGGCTATAAATCTGAAGCTTCTGAATGGTCAAACAGTAACTTGCCGTTTTCTTGGGAAAAAGGATTCTGAAAAGCTTCCTTATGTGGCGGTTGAGATGGGGACGACAAGGCTTAATGAAAATGTTCCATTTTTCTCGAATGCAAAAAGCGAGGTTGAGCGGGTTGCAAGGGAGCTTTCCCTGCCAGAGATCAAAAATGATTTCGGAGTGTGTGAAATCTCAAATAACCATCTTGTATTCTTTATGGACAGGGTTTCAAGGGAACTTGCCAGAAAAGTCGGACCAGCATTTCAAAAATCCGAATATTGGGATGGCATCAATACCCACTTCGCAGCTCCAAAAATGGTGACTGACAAAGACAGGTCTCTTTCGTCCAACACTCTTGGAAAGCCAATTAATGACCTGTACGAGGTATATGTATGGGAGCGCGGGGCAGGGGAAACCCAGGCATGCGGCAGCGGTGCCTGCGCCATAGGAGCCCTTCTATTTGAATCCGGAGTCGTCTCCAGATCTGACTGGGCGGGTATCGATATGCCTGGAGGCCGGCTCTATATACGGCAGGAAAATGAGGAAGACCCAGTTACCATGGCAGGACCTGGGGCTTTTGTTTTTTCAGGGAGAGTTGAGATTTGAAACAGAAAAACAGATGGAAAAAAAGAGCAATTTTCGCCGTGGTACTCTTTCTTTTATTTTCATTGCCTATCCTTTGCAGAAATTCGGTTATGCCGTTTTTTGGGAAAATCCTGGTACGAGACGACCTCCCTGATAAAAAAATGGACGCAATCATCCTGCTTATGGGAAGCATTGAAGAAAGACCGGGGAGAGCTGCCGAACTGCTGAAAAAAGGTCAGGCGCCATATATAATCTTCGCTGAATGTCAGGACGATCCGATGACAAAACTGGGTTACGCCCAAAATGAGTCGATTGCAACTTATGACTTCCTGCAAAAACTCGGAGTCCCAAAATCAAAGCTCATCTATCTTACCGGGCTGAAAAGTACGAGCACATTTGAGGAAACAGGAACCCTTCTTAAGTACATCAAATCAAACTTTCCTTCTGCCCATGATATTGTTGTTGTCACAAGCTGGTACCATACAAGCAGGGCCTCCTGGGTATTCAATAAGGTTAATCGAGAAGGTTTCAAAATCTATCTCTCTGCAGCAACAACCCAGGAGAGCAATCCTTCAGTTTGGTGGAAAAATGAGCCAAGTTTTTTAAGTGTATTTAATGAATACTTAAAGTGGGCTTATTATCTGATAAAATATTTCTAATGTTTTGGTGCTACCATATTTTCTCTGATTTAATGCCTGTTCTATATATTGATCTTGCCCTTAGTCCAATCCTCCGGTATAGATTTAGCTCTGTTACTAATGCACCCGTAGCTCAGTTGGATAGAGTACATGACTACGAATCATGTGGTCGGACGTTCGAATCGTCTCGGGCGCGCCATTTCCCCAAAAATCCAAACACATATTTCTTTAAATTTCTCAAAAAAAATGTATTATTTGTATAAATATT
>JADFZC010000402.1 GCA_015232735.1 Oligoflexales bacterium
CACTTACACACTGCCATAGTTGTGTCCCGCCCCAAAACGGCAATCCGGTCTGTCCGGCGGCGAGTCCGGCAAGTCCTGCCTGTGCACAGGTCAATCCATCGGTATTATAGGCTCGGCAGTTTGGTGTCCCTTCACCGATGTTTTGTGTCTGGATTTGCTGTATGGGTACGGCGGGTGCGGCAGGTACAGCAGGTAGAGCGGGTACAGCGGCTTGTATGACCGGAATATTTGGAGACGTCTTGGTATATGGAGAAGTTGAGGAATAATTGGTGTTTTTTGTTTCATTGAAAGTAGTCTGGGGCCCCTGAGCGGCTTTGTTGTCTTGCAGCACAATCCTTTCAAGAATTACGCAGCCATCCACGCACCTGTAGGCTTTTTCTCCCCTTATTGCGGTATCATTGCCGGCAATACCTGCAGATTCGCAGTTGTAACCGGCCAGGTCGAATTTCGAGCACTGAGTTTCGGAAAATTTTTTAAGACAGCTTGACCTGTATTGATTGAAGCAAAAATTAGGGTCGGATTTTTCACTGCATATCGAAGAATATTCATTAGTGTTGCAGACTGAGGAACCGATGGATGCATGAGTTTTCACTGGCTCTGATGTTTCAGATGATTCCCTGCTTATATCCGCGGATGATGGACCTGCTTTATCCGATTCTTCCATGACAGGAGACAATTGCATGCTGTCACTGCCGTTTTTGCAGGAAAAAGGAATAATTGCTGATAAGACTACAATTAAAGATGAAAATGGATTTGTTGTTTTCATTTTTTTCCTCCATATTTGAATCAATTTATTTCACTTTGCATAAAATGTGAGTATTCACGTCATGGTTGCACTATTTTTGAGTCTTTATTTGATTGCCGGCTTTGATCAGGTAACTGGCCTGTGTGTTAACATCAAGCCGTTTCTGCACGTTGAGATCTCCAGTGACGATACCATTGGCCAGGACAAACAGATCCTCTTTGCCGTCATATTCGCGGTCGATTGGCTCAATCTTGAAATTATATGTCTTTTCACCCTTTTCTTCTGTTTTGCGCATCTGATGGGCGCGCTGTCCCAACCGTGTCAGCCTGTAAACTTTTTGCCATTTGAGATTTGTATTTATCGAATGCATGTCCGAGCTGACTTGACCATATAAAATTTTATCTTCAATTTTAATATTCGAGACTTGAACCAGCTGGACAGTGTTTTTGCTGTTCAAAGCGACCATTGAGTGATCGGAAGTTACAGTCAGAGATATATTTTCACCCTGATCGGTTTTAACGTCCAGCCTGTAAAGAGCTATGCCTTGAACCTTGTTATCCTGGTCGTATACTCTGTAGGCCGCTTTTTTAATCGGTTCGTATACGAGGTCGCCAACGACGATGTCTTCAACGTTCTTTATTCCAAATTTTTTAATATTGTTTTTTGCATCAATCTGCACGACGACTATTTTTGTTCCAGCACTAAAACAATTGTGGTGCGCCGGCATGACTGTAACAGGAGGAGTTGTCGGTTGAGCGGAATTCTGAGGAGCAGAAGGGGCAGAAGGGGCAGAAGGGGCAGAAGGGGCAGAGGGAGCAGAAGGAGCAGAGGGAGCAGAAGGAGCAGAGGGAGCAGAAGGGGCGGAAGGAGCAGAAGGGGCAGAAGGGGCGGAAGGAGCAGAAGGGGCAGTTATTTGCGTAGATGGAACGGAACCTGGCGTTACAGCATTTTGCCAGCCGTAATTCATTGTATTGCCATAGTAGGGAATTGAAGGTACGGAAGGCGGAGGAATAATGGGAGGTGGAATTACAGTAACAGGGACGCTGTAACCAGGCAAATTGTTATCAAAGGAGTTCCCAAAGCTTGGAATGTCAGGTACATAATTTCCTCCATCCAAAATACTGGCAGCATTTTCTGTAACATAATCCGGATTCATTCTATTCTCAATTCCATCGGCGGGAGAGTTTTCCTGTGCATCTGGCGAAAAATCGATGCCGGGCTGAATTCTGCCTGTTGTGTCGGATGTTATTTCACTTTTCAGGATGGAACCTGAACCGCTTTCAAATATGACACTGTTTTTTGCAAACTCCATACCGCAGGTTGTTCCATTCTTTTCATCAGACTCGGCTGAAAGATATGCTAGGTCATTGTCTCCCTGGACAAACTTTGAATTTTTTACTGTCACAGGATATGCAATGCCGAAAAAAGTCCCGTCGACAGCGCCGGAAAAGAGAATTTCCTTGCAGGACGAATCAAGTCGGCCGTCACTCGCCCTGCCGCATCCGCCCTTTTGAAATTTTATCTTATATTGGTTTAAAGAATCGATTGATGGCGGCAGACAGGGAGAATCGATTTTACACAGGATTGCAAGATAATGGCCGTCATTCATAGAACTATCTTTATAAAAGTACGGCGTTATCTCGATATTCTGTGATTCGATTTCATCTTTTGTCAAAAGCGACTCTCTTTCAGTCGCAACAACGCTGCTGACATCGCCTTCAGCACTCCCGTCAGCCGCATCTGCTTTTTCTAGGCTTTTATAATTCACTTTGAAAAATTTAAGCGGAAAGTATTTGTCCGTCGAATCAACCAGGCTTCCAAGCCGGGCCACCTGGTTTATGCTGCAGACTGGAGTTGACATGAGTTTCAAATCATCCTGAAGCGTCCCTTCGAATTTAAAAAAATTATCATCATAAAAGTCAATATTCGAATAGCTAAGTTCCTCCTTTTTTCTGCATGAAAATAAGGACAGAACAAAAATTGACTGAAAAAGCAGGGCAAATTTTAGATGGTTGTTTTTTTTCATGTTCTCTCTCCCCCTTTAATTTATAAAATTCTTTGCACCCCTCGTATTCGGGGTCTTTGTCAGAAAGGAATTTTATCCTTCCTTTTCGCATTTGTTTTTGGCACAAAAGAATCTTCTGAGGCCCTGCCTGTTTTTTCATGGAATTGTCACACAGCATCATCAAAGCTTCAAAAAAGATGCCACTTCTTATGAATCGCTGAATCAATCAGTTTTTACTGGGGAAAAGCCGGGTGGTTTGAGTATGCGTTCGATAGTCAGAGTGAATTCAGTCAGGGATGGATACAAATCGATAATGTATATAACAAATTGTTTATACAGTTTAATTATTATGTATAACGTCTTTTTCAATGTCTGGAAAGCCATGACTATACAAAAAATCACATAACATGCTGTCATTAATAAGTTATATTTTTGCTTCATATTGGGGACACATATTGAGGACACATGACGTTGCATATTGGCATATTGGGGACACATGACGTTACCATTTGCATATGCATATTAATATTGGGGACACACGACGTTACCATTCATATTGTATATTGAATATTGGGGACACATGACGTTACCATTCATATTGTATATTGGGGACACATGACGTTACCATTCATATTGCATATTGGGGACCATATTGGGGACACATGACGTTCATGATATTGGGGATGATATTGGGGACACATGGATATTGGGGACACACGACGTTACCATTTATTCATATATTATGCGAATATTGGGTTAAAAAATAGGCAGCCGAATTATTCATGAACGTCGTCATC
>JADFZC010000403.1 GCA_015232735.1 Oligoflexales bacterium
GTATAAATCTCTTTTCAATGAAACTGAAAACTGTGTCAAATCGTTAACATTATAAACTAACTCATTTGATAATAACCTATAGAAAATAGTCTCCATAAGGTTATCAATTGACTGATTCAGCGAATTTATTCCCATCGATAATCCAGAAGAAAGTGCCGGATTTTTAAAAATTTTTTCAACACCAAAATATTGTCTATCAATATCTTCTTTCTTCTTTTCTACCTCATACTCGATGTCAACTTCAGTTGAATCATTATCTTCTGCATAACTACTATAACTTGCACTTATTAGAGATATTATCAAGCATGGGAAAATTAAATATTTCTGCTTTAAAGTATGCATCAAATATCTACTTGTCCTCCAAGTACCGCAATATAGTGATGATCTATTAATTCTGTTCTGGACCTGAAATAAGATAAATTCACTTTTAACAGATAATTTTTTAGTAAAAAATATTCGTATCCAACTGTAGTCAGTGTTCCATACACACTTCTATCCTCAAATTCAAATAACCAATAATCTTTCTCTCTTGAAACCTCTTTAAAAGTAAACCTTATAAGCTGATTACTATTCTCAAGAAAATATTTTCCCTTTCTTCCAATCCTGATCCATTCAAAACTCGCTCTATAGATCTCTTGCGAAACATTTAAAAAGCCGAATCCTAACCTGCGTTCTTCATTGCTATCTTCGGAAATTGAAAAGATCATTCTACTTCCTGAAAGTGGCGAAATATCATAAAGGATCCTAAAGCTTTGTACCCTAATTTCCTTTCCACCAATATTAGATGACTTTCCATTATCATGCACATAACCATAATCTATCTGTAAATCAGTCGAATTATCAAATGACAGTCTGTAACCGAATGCAGGAAACTTCCAATATTCAGCCGAACTATAGGTATAATCAAATATTCTCATATGTGGAGTATCGTTCAAGCCAAAAGGGAGCACAATCCTTCCCAAAGATAGCCGCCACCTTGAAAGTGCACTATTTCCTATTTGCAAAAACATACTATCAGTTGTTCTCTTCAGATCATTTTTATTTAACTCATCGGGGTAAAAGCTTCTTATTCTTGCCAAATAATTTTTTGAATGAAAAGATATGTATTTATTCAAATGAACTCCAAGATATAATTCTGCATAACTTAAATCTGTCTCCAAACGACCCATATTTATATTCTCTAATATCTGGTAGGCAGCATTTCCTTTCAGACATGCATTCGGCCATAAATTTTCATCTTTATTCCCATCATCTGGGTCATTGGCCATGATACACTTTCCGGTATACAGATACTCTGTCCTATCCATTGACTTTTCGCTGGAAAAACCGGAAGCCGAAAAAAGCAAAACATAAATATATATTATTTTTTTGAATAATGGGATTGAACGATTATATGAACTAATTCTTAATATGCTGAAAATGTAAATTATTTTCTGCAACTTTCCAACATGAGGATCCTCTATGGACATTTTCAGCACCAGCGACTAACTAGTCCGTGGTGCGAAACACACCACGGACATACCCTGGCAATCGAAGCTTTCATAGGATCTGTCATGAAATATCAAAATGTTACTACCAGTCTCTATATTCACTTCGCTCGTCAGGCTACGTTCGTGGCGCATCTCGCGCCACGAAATAACTATAATAACTTTTTCTGCAGACTTCCTCGTCACATATCCTTTACGAATTCATCAACATCTTAACATAAAAATCGACAATATTTTTATCAGCTATGTTTTTCTCTCTCTCAATATCGAAAAACAAGAAATTCCAAATATCACAATATTTGCCAACCAGGCAGATAAAAAAGGTGACAAAGTGCCCCTTTTTCCAAAGGCCTTACCTGCATTTAAGATAAACCAATAACTGATTCCAATTGCCACAGCAAGAATCACTCCTTTTGCCGTTTCCATGCTTCTTTCTGACTTATAAATAAATTTTATTCCAATAAGTCCAACAACAAATGAAGCAAAATAAAATGCAAATTTTGCATGCATATCTACTCTAACTGCTAATATGTCTTTCCCTGAACTCTCACCTTGCTCAATTGAATTTACTAATTCAACGATGCTTAATTCCTCTGGCAATCTTAATTCTTTTTTTAGTTTCATTGGATCTACCGGTATTGAAACAATATAGCTCTCTTTCTTCTCAGTATAAGACAATGTTCCATTTGGCCAAAAATATAATATTTTTATATTTTTTAATTCCCATTCATTCACATCAATTTTAAACTCACCTCTTTCCGCCTCAATTGTCTTCTTTGGTTTAAAATTTTTTCCTGTTTGTATTATTCTAATTCCATACATTACCTTTGATATTGGATCATATTCCTTAAAATTATATAGATGATCGTCACCCCTAATCCACCTGGATCTCTCTGATGCCTCCATAGTAGGATCCTTTTCTATTAACACACTTTGCACATAGTGCATTTTCTTTGATGATATTGGCAATATGAACTCACCTATCCCGTATGCTATTAAACACAAAATACTTCCTCCAACAGCTATTGGAGTTCCTATTTTTAAAGGCCCCATGCCAGCTGCTCTCATCGCTGTTATTTCATTTGTTCTGCTCAAAAGTAGCATGCATATTACTGAACCCAAAAGAGAAGCTATTGGCAATGCTTGTATTAATAAACTTGGTATCTGATATAGATAAAATCTTATTAAATGCCCTGTTTCGGGATTATATTTTTCTAAATATTTTGTTGATTTATGAATAAAATCAAATAACAAAAAAAGAAACACGCTTAATATTATTGCACCAATAACATATTTTATAAAATCTCTTAATATATAAATAAAGAGTGTCATAGTTTTCCATTTTAATATTTTTTTTCCGGAGTCTCCACCCTTATCGCTTTTGCCATTAAAAATGGCAATCCCCTTTTTCCTCTTTCAATAGTCCCCAATACCTTTACCTTTTTATTATCACTTTTCTTTAAATCTAAATCCTTCTCTGCAGATTCGATTTGAGTCAATACAACTAGTATCTTTCCAGTATCATCCTTTACCAATAAATGAGTGTAAAACTTCCCTATTGATTCAACATTACCTGTAATTATTACCTCTTTTCCCAATAATTCATCCGAGTTGAAGTGTGCTTCTTTTGTATTTATACTCTTACGACTCTTTAAATATGTTTTTCCCAATAAATTAAACGAAATATAATCTAAATTATCCCTAATATTCAAACCACACCCACTCAGAACCAAAGATACTATCACTGTCATTGACATCTTTGACATAGCTTTTCCTATTTCGCGCGTTTTTTCATTTTTAATTGATTTTATCAGATATTGTAGCGCTTACAATGCCACAATTTTATTTTTTTTCTGGCGGGATTTTTATCACTATTAATCTTTTCCTATTTTCTCCTCTTCTTTCTTTGGCATGTAATCAACAAATTGGATTGTAGCCAATCTTGCACCATCACCGAACCTTATTCCTCTCTTCAATATTCTCACATATCCGCCATGCCTGTCTTTGAACCTATTTGCCAGTTCTCCGAATACCTTTTTAACTGCATCCTTATCATACA
>JADFZC010000404.1 GCA_015232735.1 Oligoflexales bacterium
ATTTTTTTTACTGGTCAATATAAAGAATATTGGACAATATACTTGATCTTCAGATATGAAAAACGATCTTTGATATGTTGCATTCCCAAAAAACCAATAATAAAGGCTAGTGTTTTTATCATCGACAATCTCTAGCGATAATGTAAACAATGTCTACATGAGAGGCTTTCTCCATGAAGAATTTCAGCATGAACCGGATTTCATTTGTGTTCCTTTGAAGATGTTTTTGAGATACGATATAATATCGGGATAATGATGTTAAATGGGAGAAAGATGATGATTAGAAAGATACTTAAACAAACCCCGCTTATTGTTTCTTTTTTCTGCTTTTCGAGTTGTGGGAAAAAGGATAATGACAAAGGCACCTTTGATTCACGCAAGGCAGGTGCTTTGGTGCTTTTCGACACTGTCAGTAAAACATCCCCCAAAATAGAACCCGGCACAGGACTTTCTGCGCATATGGGCAGCTGGACACTGGGAAACCGGCTTTTTGAGATTTATACACTCATTCGGGCATTCGTTTTTGAAAGGGATGATGGAAAGGTGGAAGGGACCAACATATATATGCAATTGAACGCTGCAAGCTCCTATATGATCAACGCCTATCATGACTGCAAGCCCATCACTGAAAAAAAAATTGTCTCACCCTTTGATTTTGAAACAGATGAGATAGATCAGACTTATGACTGCGCCATAGATTCAGTTGCAGCGACTTCCATGGCTACTTATACAAGAAGCTATGCGGTAAAAAAGGTGCCTGGGTTTGACTATGCCCCTTCCGCCAAGGATTATGGGGAGGAGGATAATGCCGAATATACAAGAAGACTGTCCGAAACGGTAAAAATTTTTCTCCTTGCCATATCTGGAAAAGAACCCTCGGGAGGTTTAACAAGGGCCATTTACCAGGGTAAACACACACCGGAAACTGGAGAACTTATTTTAAACCAGGTGTCCTGGATGACTGGAAGTCGTGAATTTTCCACCCGAGTCCATTTGGAAGGCAACACCAAAACCCATATTTTCAAGGCAAAAGTGGCAAGCACTAACGTAACGATCGCCGGACATGGCTATGCAGAGGGAGAAGGCAAATACTACCTGTTTCGAACTGTCGATACAGACATGACCAAGACAAAGCGCTATTTTTGCCTGCTGACAAATACCAAGGAAGATCAAGTTAAAGCAATGGATGAAGCCGGTTCACCCAGCGTTCCCGCAGAATGTGCCGACCTTGAAGCGGGGCTGCCTGATTCAAATTATGAAAAGACCGCATTACCCAACAAATTGGATTATTTCAAAGGTAAAGGAGATTACCAGACTGGACTCGATTATTGATGAGGCTCTCTCAATTTAGGCATTCTCCTTGTGATCGCTCTGTCGCATTTCTCCGATTGTCATGCGTTCGTTTTTTTTCATGCACTCTCAATAAAATACTTCAGCATAGGAAATTGGCCATGGGCAAATATATTTTTATCATCACTGTTTTATTCAGTCCAAGTATTTTTGGAGCACCATGGCTGCCTCTTGAAGAGGACAAGGCGGCACACCTCGGCCTTTCGTCCGTTGGGGTGGAATCTTTTATGAAGATATGCCAGGTATACGACAAGGATAAAAAAATTCCTGGCTGGTGCAGAATAGGCGCATCCACCGGAATGATAGGGATTGGCATATTGAAGGAGGTGGCTGACAAGCAGCACGGAGGGAAATTCGATACACAGGATTTGACGGCGGATATTATTGGCGTTGTTATAGGCAATATACTGCAATGGGAGTTTTAAACCCCCATCAGTTTGACCATAATATGCTGCCCTGATCGCCGAATCTGTTTCCCCTCTTGTCATAGTAATCAAGGGAAAATTCAAGTCCGGAAGGCGCAATCTGCGAATCAAGGATAAAAGTCGGAAGTTCGAAGTTGTAGTCGGTTTTTACAGACATGAGGGCGATGCTTGTCCAGTTTGTGGTTCCTACGATCCTGTATTTCAATTCCCCATGATCGAGATCGTTGTTGGACAACTGTGTAAGGGTATCGGCAAGCATGGCGGCATCACTGACCTTCGCATGTAAAAGGCGCTTCTTTTCAGGGTCCGAGGGATCTATGCTCGAAAGTTTTTTCATGGGTTCATCATTACCGATAAGCATCAACGTTGCTATAAGAACACCGGCATTCTTGAGAGAAGTGGCTTTAGTCACGCCGTTATATTTTGATGGATTTGGCTCCCCGTCGGATATGAAATAGATTTCTCTAGAGGTGCTTGGATCAGTGCTTCCCTTTAGTACATTCTCCGCACCGGCAAGTGCGGCATTGTAATTTGTGTTCCCTATGCCGGCGCAAACCACATCGGCGATATCCGAGGAGTCTGTGGCGGCGACAACATTATTGAAAAGATCCTGAGCATTATTGAAAAGCCAGCTGCTTCCAGGCTGGACCGAGTCGTTGAACGTAACAAGACCAAATCTGGTCCGGCCGGCCACAGCTATCTTGGAAATTACTGTTTGAAGAGCCGTAAGACGGTTGCATGAGTTGCCGGTTCTTGGATCATGACCCCCGTTGTTTTCCATTGAGCCCGAGACATCGACGACAAATACTATGTCACGCTTTAACTGTTTTGGTTTGCACAGCTGTCCGCGAATGGTAACAGGCAGATTGTCAACTCTGGATGCATCTATCCTGTGCTCACCTGGGCCGACTATTACAAGATCAAGCGGGCTTTTCGGTTCAGGCGGCGGTATTGGCTGATCGCTGCACTGCCAGAACCATAAAAGTGATCCAAAAACGTTGCTGTCGGAAGGATTTGATTGATTTGTACTGTTTGTGCTGTTTGTGCTGTTTGTACTGTTCGTACTGTTTCCAGTGTTTCCGCCGGCATTTCCTCCGCCAGACGGGGAATTTGTATCGGCTACGGGACTTTCTGTGCCGGATACGGCATTTTCATTGGCAGAAAGACTGGCAACATCATCATTGGATTCACCCTTATTGTTTGAATTGTTTTTATTCTGAGGATTTGCCAGGTCTTCTGTTAACGAGCCATCAGCATTTTTGGAATTTTCTGAAACAATGCCATCTGAGGTTTTGCCTGTCGCATCGGCGCTAATCCCGCTATTTTCCTTCGATGTATTTTCTGTGAAGCTTGGGCTTTGGTTGCAACTCACAGCACATACAAGTGAAAATATTAGTATGACTATGCCGTGACAGATGTTCGTCTTGATAATCATATTTCTTCTCCTCTACTATATAAAAGCTTACTCTCAGCGAATTTAGGCTGTCGAGCAGCACCACAAAAAACATATCGGACAGGTGAGGCGGCAACTCTTAAAAAAAAATTGGACTAGGCAGATAATCTGTTTAATACAGCAGGTTGCGACGGTAAGAATCGATTTAATTTTCAATCCCTCGATTTGATGCAAAAAACGCATTGTTAGTATTGATCTCTCGATCAAGTGAACTACTCGGCCCTAAAGGGCCTAGCTTCCAATACTAAGCGGCTTTAGACCACTTTTCTTTTCTTTTTTGACGCTTCGTTGCCGTATGCGCTACTCGCTTTAGC
>JADFZC010000405.1 GCA_015232735.1 Oligoflexales bacterium
CTGGTCAGTTCAAAGGAGTTTATCGAAGAGAACTCAGCAATTTTGAAGGGAACAACCGTGGGAAATCAGGATATCCTCGCGACGCTTTGCAGGAACCTGCACACCGTAAAGGGAAACGCCAGGATACTTGGGCTCAGGAGCATAGTCGAAGCGGTTCATAAGGCGGAACAGACCTATGATGAACTCCACTTAATGGTCAAATTCGAGTGGAACAGTGCGCAGTTGATGAACGAGCTTTCTGCTGTTGGGAATCTGGTTGGAAAATATGAATGGATATATAAGACCAAACTGGCAAAAAGGTCGGGGAACATCGGGGGAGATGAGATCATAATCAAACGAAATACGTTCGATGAGGTGTATAACTCGATAAAAAAAATCAAGTCTGGTTCGAGTAACGAAGAGGCCAGGGAGACCCTGAACCAGATAAGAACGATTTTTGAGGCAGTTGATTCGGTGTTATTTGAAGAGGCGATTTCCGGTATTCTCAAGGCCATGCCCATCCTTGCCAGAGAACTGAACAAGGAACCCCCAAGCATCAGAATCAATGAATTGTCACTTAAAATTACCAGAGAGGAGAGCGAGCTGATCAAGAATATCCTCATGCACTCGTTCAGGAATTCGATAGACCACGGCATTGAAACAAAGGAAAAACGCAGGAATTCAGGAAAACATCCGGTCGGGAGTATAGATTTATATCTGGAAATCTTGGATGGCAACCTCAAAATCGTGCAAACCGACGATGGAACAGGTCTCAATATAAGCCAGATTCGACGGAAAGCCCTGGAAAAAGGCCTCATAAGTGAAAACGACAGTCCCACGATCCAGGAGATAGCTGAATTCATATTCATACCAGGCATTACAACCGCCGAGAAGATTACCCAGATATCCGGGCGGGGACTTGGGATGGATGCGATAAAAGCTTTTGTCGAGGCCAAGGGAGGCATGGCGGAGATTGTCCTCCAGAGCGAAGTGACCGTGAGGGGATTTGCCCCCTTTTCACTGGTGCTGACAATCCCCCGGAATAAACAGGCACAGGCACTGGCAGCATAGTGAACGGTATGAACTGAGACGAAGGTATGATAGAATTGCATAAGTATGAATGCATAATCCCAAAGTCATGACTTTTGTAAGCGTAAGCGTCAACAAATAAGAGTGGAGGATCTTGTTAATGTTTAATTCCATAAAGGCGTCCGTTTTGATTTTTGGTTTTGTTCTGCCATTTTCACTTTCAGCCTTCGGAGCGTCAGATAAAAAGGAGTTTATCGTAGGCGTTCAGAATTTTGTCGGTTATTTGCCGGAGTCCGACTATTCCAACGAGCAATATAGAGGATTTGCCCGTGAACTCCTGGACATGTTTGCAAAGGAAAAGGGTTATACATTTGTCTATAAGGCTTTTCCGCTGAAACGTCTTTATGACAGTTTTGTCCGCGGGTCGATCGATCTGAAATATCCTGACAATGCATACTGGTCGACTGACGTAAAGCAAGGAAAAAAGGTTGTTTATAGCGAACCGGTGGTTGAATACATAGATGGCGTCATGGTGCATCCCTCGAACAAGGGAAAAGGCATAGAAAATCTGAAAATGCTTGGCATGGTGGCCGGCTATACCCCATTTATCTATATGAAACTGGTTAACGAGAAAAAAATCACACTGCTTGAAAACCAGGACTTCCTGGGATTGCTCAAGCAGGTCATAATCAAACGGGTCGATGGCGGCTATTCCAATATCGCAGTAAGTTCATATTATCTTCGCAACGATATAGGTGATCCAAATGCCCTTGCATTCGATCCGTCCTTGCCCTATACCAAAAGCACACGCCATCTTTCATCGATCCTCTATCCAAATGTCATTGAGGAATTCAACTCCTTTCTGAAACAAAAAAGGAAGGAGGTTGGTGAACTAAAGGCGAGGCATCGGGTTGAGGATATTGTAAAGGATTATCCCGCCTACAAGCCCAATTAGCCGCTGGCGCTTTCAGCGCCAAAAATTCGCTGTAAATATGGTACATTGTCTTGGAAAAGAGCAGCGAATCCTCTTTGCCTCAAGATATCCTTTTTTATATGTGGTATGATTATCGTATATATCGTACTATTTATAACATAAAAATACATATTGTCTGTATTTTTATGAGGAAAGAAGGAATAGCGGCTATGTATCGAACTTTACTGGAAGATTTAGGCAAATGGCATCGCTCGTCTGATCGTAAGTCACTGATTTTATCTGGATCTCGTCAGGTCGGAAAAACCTGGCTCGTTCGAGAGTTTGCCAGGTTAAACAATCTGGAACTCATCGAAATCAATTTCGAGGAAACTCCGAAAATGGTGTCGATATTTGCAGCAAGTTTAAAACCTGAGGATATTGTCACAGCTATTGAACTCACCCTTAACAGGAGAATTATACTTGAAAAGTCGCTTCTTTTCTTTGACGAGGTCCAGCAGTGTCCAATAGCCATCACCGCCCTGAAACATTTTACCGATCATAAATGCCGTCTGCCAGTTATTGCCACGGGATCTTATCTTGGTCTTCTTGAAGGAAAAACCGAAGGCATAAGCCAACCCATAGGCTATGTCGAGGAACTTAAACTGTTTCCCATGAATTTTGATGAATATCTTCTGGCAACCGACCCGCACCCGGCGCTTGCTGAGGCTATGGAAAACCATTCAAAACTGACACCGGTCGTACATGAACGACTTTTGTCACTATATCGGGAGTATCTGTTTGTAGGCGGCCTGCCTCAGGTTGTGGCCACGTGGCTCAACGGTTTAAAGGCCAAGGATTCTCTACTGCTTTTAATACAGACAGTAAGGGCATTGCAGAAAAAATTGCTGGCAGAATACAAAGCTGATTTTGCCAAGTATCATCCACGAGATGCTTTGAACATTGCCCGCACCTGGGAATTTGTCGCCGAAAACCTCTCAAGATCCCTTTCAGAAGTAAAACGTTTTACCTTTAAAGACAAAATCCCCGGGAAACGGGGGTATGGAGACTTTGCAAATTATTTTATAAGACTGGAGGCTTGTGGTCTCATCTATCGTTCCTTCGTGACCGATACACCGGTTTATCCTCTGAAATCGCAAAAAAAGGATTCCCTGTTCAAGTGTTTTTATTTCGACAGCGGATTGCTTTTATCCGAAATGGATTTCGAGTATACCGCACTTAACCCCGATAAGGATATCATTTACAAGGGGCCAATAGCGGAGAACTTTATCGCCGGTGAATTGGTCAGACTGGGGATTTCCCCTTTTTCTTACGTCAAAAGCAATTCGACAGCTGAAATTGAGTTTTTGATACAAAAAGACGGAAAGATTATTCCGATCGAGGTCAAGAACAATAACCCCTCGGCCAAGAGCCTCGCCTGGTTTATGAAAGAATTTGATCCTGTTGTGGCGATAAAATTTTCGAACAGCATTGGATCGATATCGGAAAAAGTCAAACATTATCCAATTTATCTTTGTCACCAGGTGTTAAAAAAAACTTTCTGAGAGTCTCTTTCATACAACAACAGCGTCTTTGTTCACTTTGCCTCAAG
>JADFZC010000406.1 GCA_015232735.1 Oligoflexales bacterium
TCAAGCCTTACATCCCCTCAATAAATTGAGGGGGATTTCGGCTTGGCTTCTAAAAATTGTGTGTGGCAGAAAATGCCAACGTTGTCGAAACCGCCTCAACATTCTGAATTTTCGAACTGCCAGCAAGCTTTTGGGATTTCCCGGTACCGTTCTGGGCGATCCCTCCCAAGGCTATCTGACTGTTTGGTTGAACCCAGGCAAAGAACAACGACATGCCGGTATAATCTATATGGTCCGGCTGATCGGTCTTGTTTGAAACAGGCTCAGGCCTTGCATCACTGTTTGTAAATAAACCGAAACGAATCGGAATCGAACTTGTTACATAATATTCGAAACCGCTTGCATAATTCATTACTGACTTTCTCTCGTACAGTGAAATGTCCCCTTTCGTCGCAGAGAAACTTGTTATATCAAAAGTCCATAATATCCGGGTAGTTGCAAACCATGCAGCCCCGAGTCTGAACTCCGTGGGAATCTTCCCGAGGGGTTTCTTGACTGTCTGCTGCGTGGCTATGGCCCTGACAACCTTGCCCCTTTCGGCCGCCGGAATATTTTCGTCGGTCAGCACATTCGAGTCCCCGTCCCTGTAGTTTTTCGTCCTTTCTATCGAATAGTCAAGTTTTTCTGCCGTAATGGTCGGAAATTTTACATTGAGCCCCAGGGAAAAATCAGGCGATAGGGCCCACTGCATGCCGAGGCTGGGCGCAAGTCCCGTGGCGGTCAGATATTGCCTTGAGTTCATGACCTCCAGCACATATATCGGTGCAGTCGGATCGGTTTTCTTGGCGCTCCAAAGAGATTCCGAGTCCTGATACTCCTGAAGAAGCTCGTTTATCGAAAGATAATGGATTGAAAACCCGGCTGCAAAATTGGGCGTCAGTCTCTTGGCCGCGGCAACTGCGATTCCGCCGGTTGAAGCCCGGAAGTTCACGGCCCTGTGAAAACGCCTTATTCCGAGTTCCGGCGTCACCGGAATGTAGTCATCCTGATCCTTCAGATCCGAATCTGTCGTGTAGAAGCCGAATGCAGAAACAAGTCCCTGGTGAATATTATCCAGTTTCTGGAGACCTCCGAGGAATGGCGCCATGGTGCCTCCGCTTTTTTCAACGAAATTGGATTCCCCTATCGTCTTTTTGTAGGTGATCCTTCGATTATAGAAGGCGTTGGCGGAACCTGAAATATCGTTGTTGAGGGCGAATGCGAGTCCGGCCGGATTGTAATAAACCCCCGAGGCGTCATCAGCCACCCCGCAGTAGGCTCCGCCCAGTCCCATCGCCCTGTCTCCTATTATTATGTTGGCGTAGTGATATTGATCGGAAAAACCTTCGCTCGAAAGATATATTCCCAAAAGAGCGATCCCGAATACGACTTTCCATGACATAAGATATCCCTTCCTTGGTTATGCTATTAATACAAAAAATTAAACTCAAAGCTTAATGTGTTTTTTGCTGCTTTTTCTTGGGTTCAGGAAGCTTTTTGGTATACATCGCATACCTGTTGATACCCTTCGCTCCGATAATTGTTGCGGCATTCATCTTGTCCAGCACCTTGTTGACGCTTTCAACCCTGTCAATGATGGGAGGATGGGTCTTCGCCAGTATGGTAAGGTTCTTGTCCTTTTTGTCCTTTCTGATGAGCTTGCATTTTCCGCTTTTGTCTTCCTTTGCCTGGTCTATCCTGCATAAAAAGTCGGGAAGGCCGTATGGATCATAACCCGCCTGCACAGCAAGCTTCGCCCCCTCCGAATCAGCTTCGTATTCAAGTTCGGGCTTAAGCCCCTTCTCAAGATACAAAGACATCCCGGCTTTCGCTGCGGCAAGAATATTTATGGTTCCGCCTGAAAGATACCTTGCAAGCATGGCGCCGGTCTCGGAATCTTTTGGAACAGGACGCCTTCTGGCCTTCATCGCAGGGGGAAAATCCTTGAACGATTCCACCTCGCCCCCTGCTTTTTCCATTTCCTCCTTGGACATGCTCTTGAGCGTGTTGAACATGTGGCGCTTGTAGACATGAGCAATCTCATGGGCAAGCACACCGGCAAGCTCGGCCTCGTTTCTCGCATGCTTAAGAGCACCCCGGCTTATCAGAATATAACCTCCCGGCGCCGCGAAGGCGTTTATCATATCGTTGTCCAGTATTTCGAACATGTACCGCCTGTCGTTATCCTGCGACTGGCTTGCCAGATTAATGCCGACCTGGTTTACATATCCGAGAAGCTGCTCATCCAGATAGATGCCGTAATATTGAACAAGCCTTCCGGCCATATTTCTTCCGAGTTCAATCTCGCTTTTCATGTCATTGATCTTATCCTGTTCAGCCTTGTTTGCTTTTTCAGCCAGGGCTGCCTTGTCATTATTGTCTTCAGCCCACACCTTATCCCTTGAAAACAGAAACATCATGGAGAGAAATAATGGAACAAACATTAAAAGACGAACTTCTTTGCGATTTATTGTTAAAAGCATAACATCCGTTTCCTTTAAGACGAAAATTATTAACAAAAACCTATTTTTTTAAAAATAATTAAATATGTAAGCCAAATAGTATTGTTATTAGTTTACTATAAATGCAAGTTAATTGGTAGGAATGTTCGACTGGACCTTTGAATTTTAAAACTAATTCTGAGTACCTTTCTTTGCCATGACCATTTCAATCTCTCCATTGATGCTGTCTTGAAGCTCTTTGATCTTTTGCTTTGATATCTCCCTGTCTTCCATATTAAAGATCAATCTTAAATTGGGCTTGACATTTCCCGCCCCGGAAGATTCCTCGTCCTGGTCAAGACCCCTGACGCCCATGACTGCGGATCTTGCTCTTCCCGTGGCACTGTCATCGGCTTTTCTTCCCTCCTTCGCGGCTGTTTTTATGGCATCCGCTATGGAAGAAGACTCTCCCTGAGCCACCGCAACTTTCATCACCGACACAAAACCTATTTCCCCCTTGGAAGTTTTTACCTTCCAGTACATTCCGCTTCTTTCTACGGCTTCAACCTTGTCACCGGTTTTTAATTTTACAATCACCGCAGAGTCCTTGGAAGCTTCCTTCGTGACATCGACTCCATCGCTCTTGGGGCTTAAAACCGTGGCGAAAATAGTGGAAGACAACATTAAAAAAGCAACGCAGGTTATTAAATTTATTACTTTTTTTAGATGTGTGTTCATATTTAAAGTTCCCCCTGTCCAAGTCTTTGTATTAAAAACGTATAAAAGCAATATAATATTTTCGCATGATAAGGGGTTTTTTGTAACCCCTGAGAGATTCCTTTCTCTCTTATATTTAGAAAAGATCGGAGGGTTTTCAAAAAACATTAATTAACTTGAAAACCTAATGTAATAATGATGTTTTTTACCTTTTCTTACATGCAGGCCCTCACCCTCAAGCTCCTTAAAAGGAACTTCGTGGGCTATCGTGTCTATATTCTTTTCATTAAGATATATTCCGCCCTGATCTATGAGCCTTCTTCCCTCATTTTTGCTCGGGATCAGCTTTGTCATCAGTAATAGATCAATAATATTGATTTTTTCTT
>JADFZC010000407.1 GCA_015232735.1 Oligoflexales bacterium
AAAGAATAGACAGAGTACTTACTTTCAGTAGTTCTTTTTTATTTGCCTTTCTTTGGTCTTTAGTTTTTTTATTTGAGCTAAAGTAACAACGAGTTGACCATGATATTCAGCCATGATACTAATGTGTGGCTTGGATCTTAGGTTTAGGATTCTGGCAAGTTTAACTCATGCTGAGATCAGGCCTAAGCACTAACTCTCAATAATGGGAGAAAGTGGCGGGCCTTTTTTTATAGGCGGCGTAATGATCTTTGAAAAACAAAATGAATTGATATTTCTGGTGAATAAGAAATTATTTTCACTGGGATATGAATGCATTGAGATCGATTGGCTGCCTATTGATAGGATTTTGAGACTTTATATTGATAAGTTGGATTCAGAAGATTCCAGTCCGGTTCAGTTACGGGATTGCATTAATGTGAATAATCTTATTAAGGAATGGGATGCCCTTGATGAGGCTATTCAAGGTTCTTATAACCTGGAAGTCAGCTCCCCTGGAGTTGAACGTCCTTTAAGGCTTTTGAAGCATTTCAATAAGAATATAGGTGTCAATATAAATGTGAAACTAATAAAGGAAGTTGACGGTAAGAAGCAAGGAAAGGGAAAGTTGGTAGGGATAACAGAGGAAGGTGTCGTTAGTGTGGAAACGGCTACGGGTTTATGGATTTTCCCACTATGTTGTTTAAAAAAAGCAAATATTATTTATAATTGGAGCTAGAGGCAGATAACAGATATTAGTTGATTGTCTTCCAAGACAGTTTTATTACTATTTTAATTTGAGCCTTTCTAAAATTCATTGAATAGGGTTTATAAGATGGCAGTTACAGGAAATACACAGATCACTTCCGAATTAAAAAAAGTTATTTCAGGGGTTAGCAGAGATAAGAATCTTGATAAGTCTGTTATTATCAGCGCCTTGGAAGAAGCAGTAGTTCATGCTGCCAGGAAATCCATTGGACTGAATTCTGACCTTGAGGCTCATTACAACGAAGAACTGGATGAAATTGAATTATTTCAATTCAGAATAGTTGTGGAGGATGATGATGTAGCAAACGAAGCGCTTGAGATATGTCTTGGAGAGGCTTTGAAGCTTGATCCAGAGTCTGTTTTGGGTGATGCGCTTGGGGTAAAGTTAGATACCTCGGCATTTGGCAGGATTGCGGCTCAATCTGCAAAGCAGATTATTGTGCAGAAAGTCAGAGATGCAGAGAGGATGCAGATATATGAAGAATTCAAGGATAAGAAGGGTGAAATTCTTAGTGGTCATGTAAGACGTTTTGAGAGAAACGATATCATTGTGGATCTTGGGAGGACAGAAGCAATTATTCCATACAAGGAACAGGTTCCGACCGAGAAATTTAGAGTAAAGGACAGGATTCAAGCGTATGTGGTTGATGTTAAAAGATCGTCCAGAGGTCCACAAATTGTGATGTCAAGAGCACATCCTGGCTTTCTTGTGGCTTTGTTTGAACAGCATGTCACGGAAATTTATGATGGGATTGTAAGCATTGAAAGCGCGGCGAGAGATCCTGGATATAGATCAAAGATAGCTGTGTATTCTAAAGATTCATCCGTAGATCCGGTGGGAGCCTGTGTTGGTATTAAAGGAGCCAGGGTTCAGGCGGTTGTCTCTGAGCTTAATGGAGAAAAGATCGACATTGTTCCTTTTGATCACGATCCTGCCAGACTTGTCTGTAATGCTTTGGCACCTGCAGTTGTTAGCAAGGTTATTGTCGATGAAGAAAAAATGAGTATGGAGGTCATCGTCGCTGATGATCAACTCTCTTTGGCGATCGGCAAGAGAGGCCAAAATGTCAGACTTGCAGCTCAATTGACAGGCTGGCGTCTTGACATAAAATGTGAAAGCGCTATTGAAGAGAAAATGTCTGGAGCAAAAAATAGACTTACCCTAATCGAGGGTGTCAATGAAATGATGGCATCAATTCTGGTGCAGGAAGGATATTTGACGCCGGCTGATGTGGCAGGGCTAACACCAAGGGCATTGCTTAGACTGTTGAATCTGGATCATGATTCAGCAAGGAAGGTTATTGAAAGTGCAATGGAAATAGCTGAGTCTGGTGAGTCTGAGTTGATGAGTAACGCATCTGCTTCTCCAGGTGATCTGATGTCTGAAAAACAAAATGAAAGGCAGGATGAAAGCAATACAAGTAATATTAGTTTATTTTTAGAACTTTCTGGGGTTGGTGAAGCTACGGCGCAAGCGCTGGCTGATGGCGGTTATGTTACAATTGGTGATATAATAGCTGATTCAGCGGAGGAAGTGGCTCAGAAGACAGGTTTAGCTTTAGGGGTCGCACGAACAGTACAAATTGCCGCGGATAAATATTTGCAGTCAAAATAATCCAATCCTTTAAGATATAAATTTTTTGTGGATGAGTTTTGATTACTCGCTCAGTATTTTTAGGAGAACAAAAGGGGATGTCTAAAGTTCGTGTTTACGAATTAGCACGTGAATTGAATTTAGAGAGCAAATTACTGATTTCTCGCTTGAAAGGATTAGGCATTTCTGTTGCCAGTCATCAAAGTACTCTTAGTGATGATGAAGTACTTAAAGCAAGGAAAATTTTTAAGGGCGAGTCACAGGAAGATATGGCATCCAAATCTGCCTCCCCTATAGTTGTAATTAGAAGACGGAGAACCGTCACAGAGTCAGCAACGGTCAAACCTGGCGAGTCTACAGGATTAAGAAGTGGTGATTCAGAAGATGAAGCAATTGCACATGGTGAGAAATCTCCTGAAGAGCATAAGGTTAAGAAGGAAATAACTGGTGATCAGGATGAAATCCAAGGAAGAGAACATGACCTTAAGAGTGAGATAACCAGCCATGATGCGTCTGGGGCAGAACATAGTGATTTGGATCTTATAAAGGGGCAATCAGAACAATCAACCTTTAGTAGCGTACTAAATAGAGAATCAAGGGAAGACTCATTCAAATCTGAAAAAGAAAAAAAAGGAGATGAATATTCAAAAATTGCAGACAGTGAGCCAAGGGAAGAAACTGAACTTAAAACCAAAATACGGGTGGATGTTCTTAAAGAAAAAATAGCGGATGAAAGTGACGGTTTATTTGAAGGACATAAAAAATTACGAAAAGAAGCTTTTTCAAAATCAGATGAAGATAATGAAGGCTCTAAAAAAAGAACACAGCTAAAGCCGGATATATCGCAAATACAGGAAGATCATAGTTTCAACAAGTTGAAGAAAGATGTCCCTAGATCATTTATTGAAAAAACAGGAGCAACTATTGTTCGCCGGGCTACTCCTGAAGAGGTAGAAGCCAGAAAATTCGTTTCGCAAAACAAACAGCGGGATGTAAAGAAGTCTGCGGGGGCTCCAGTTGTTTCACAGCAATACAAGGATCAAAAGGTTTATCGGGGGCAGACAGACGACAAAGATCGTTCGAAGTCTGTTGAGAAGTCAGCATTTAAACCTGAAGATGTATTGATAGAGGAACCATGGAAAGAGGATAGATTTTCAAAAAATGTTGGCGGGGACAAGAAAAAA
>JADFZC010000408.1 GCA_015232735.1 Oligoflexales bacterium
AAAATCAAGGAAGAAATCGTAAAAAGCTATGGGAGCTTTGAAAAATTCAAGGAGCAGTTCACAGCTGCGGGCACAACCCTTTTCGGTTCCGGCTGGGTTTGGCTTGTCAAAACAAAAGAGGGGAAACTGGAGATAAGGCAGACATCAAATGCCGGCACTCCCCTTACAAACAATGAAAAGCCCATACTTACCTGCGATGTCTGGGAACACGCGTATTATATCGATTTTCGTAATGCAAGGCCAAAATATCTGGAGATATTCTGGAATCTCGTAAACTGGGACTTTGCGAATGAAAATTTATAATTAATCGAAGTTGTAGTATTTTTTCAGCGGCTTTTTTATATCCCATGTGCAGGAAAGCCCGGCAGGGAAAACAGCGTAATCCCCCTGCCGGATGGTTACCGGTTTTCCTCCGCCGTCCGGGGTCACAACAACCTCACCGGATATGAGGTAGCAGGATTCCCTTTCATCATAGTGCCATGGAAATTTTGAAACCTCCTTGCTCCATACGGGCCAATCCCTTATTCCAAGACTTGCTATTTTTTCGTCACTGATATTTTGCTCGACAACAATCTCCATCAATCGATCTCCTTTAAGGCACGCCCTAGCCATTTACTTGTCCTGATATGGAAATCGGTTGCTATTGACCAAACGATTCCAAAGAACTATCCTTGGCAGAATGTTACCAGATTACAATAAGGTTGTTCAACTGTTTGCTCTTGTGCGGATTATTGATAAGAGTGGAGGATTTTATGCAAAAAGTACCTGTCGCATTATCTGTCATCGCCGTAGTCTCTCTTTCGGGAAGGGGCCTTGCCTATGAGAAAATGGAGACACGCAGTGATTTAAGCGGATTTTACGCGGCTGAAGATTACCCAAGGATCGTAAGTTTTTCTGAAAGCGATCCCCTTCCAAAGGAATTTGAGGGGGGATTCAACGATATGCTGCCTTATATCCTTCCATCGCCAAATCAGCTGGATGCCGGAAGTTGTCTCTACATGGCAAATACGGGCATAGCGGAATGGTGGCTTTCGAACCTTCATCCCGGAACTTCCCGTACCCCGAATGGCGACATTGACCTCAGCGAACGATATTTGATGGGGGTCGCCGGATATGAGGAGGATAAATCAGCTGTTCCAAACTGGAGGACAGATACAATTTTCCTGTTTAATGGTTCGGGATACAGCCTTAAAAACAGTGTCTATCCATTCACTATGGGATGGTATGTCAGGGACGATGATGGAACCTTTAAAGTGGCAAAGGAGGGGGAGAGCGGGGCCCTTTACGATACTTCGTTCAATTGGATCAATCTGATTCCTGAAGGGGGAGAGGGAAGGGTCGAGCTTCCCAAATTTGAACGCGAGGTAATTTTTGCGGATCCTGAGAAAAACCAGTGGAATGTCGGGATAACCCCTCTGAACATAGTTGAAACCGTCAAGGAGGCGTTAAGGGTCAGAAAAGCGCCCGTTCTGGTAATATACAACCATAACGCCTACTGGCATGCGGTCTTTCTGGTCGGATACAATGATTTTGCCGAAAACGGCAATTGCCAGTATACCGAGAGATTCAGGGTTCTGATAGTTGAACGCGCGGGAGAATTGCAAAAAAGCGCTGATGAGGCTAAAACAACCTATGAACGCGAGTACTATTCAATAAGGGCTGAAAGAGCCTTCCAGGCTTCACGGAAAATTGAGAAAGCCTATGCGGAACGTGGCGGCTGTCACGGATCGAAAGGCGTTTTTTACATAAGAGACTCCATTTATCCGGACCCCAAAGGCCAGATATATGATTATGACCCGAAAAGAACCGGAGAGGAGGAGCCATATACAAAAAAGGTTGTAATAAAGGAGTATGACTGGCTTGAGTATTTTGCAAATCATATTTCACAGGTGAAGGTGGTCCGCTAGTCATTTATATCGCGAAATTCAATGCTGGCGTCCCGGCATATCAAATCGGCGATTTCCCTGGCAACTCCCCTGTAATTGGATATTGTTGAACGCTGCCTGAATTTCACATCGAAAGCCGTCTGGGAATCGTTCGAGTATTCGCATCTGTAATCAACCAGATCGTCTGACATCCCCCTTATGCTGTGTTCAAATCGTCCGGAAATTTTCAATATTCCGTTCTCTTTGGTAATCGAGGCCTTGTTGATGTTCCAGTGCATGTTTTTGTATTTGATTCTTGGAAGTCTGGGGCCAAAAAGCGCCGCATCGATTATCATCCGCTCCGCTGATTTTGAGTTATTGTCGAATTGGAGTTCCGCGAGAAGGAAATCGGTCAGATCCTTTTTCGCGTTTTTGGCGACAACGGCTTCGTAGACTTCAAGGCATCTGTTTAGAAGGGACGGCACCGTATCATCTTCTGTTATGCGAAAAACCTCGGACATAACGCTAACCTGAGCTGAATTTGAAAAATCGGTTCTGTTTGTGAAGCCGTTTCCCGAGATCTTTACGGAACCGATCATGCGCTGGGTGATGGATGATTTTGTTGTATAGAGGCACATTCCAATATATGGCAGGCCGTCGGCGAGATAGGGTCGGTATGTGTATCCGTTATTGGAACCTTCGGACCCATTTTCGCCGTTTGAAGTATTTTCATCCTTTTTGACAGCTTCCACCATTCTTTCCGTGCCGGTCGGAGCGCTCTTGATGAGAAGGAGGGATTTTTCGGTGCCGGCCGACAGAGTAAGATTATAGGATGCCTCCATTCTCACTACTTCAAGCACCTTTCCCTCGTAGCCAAGGTGAATGGTGAAATCGTTGCTGAACTCGGCCGTCTTCTGATAGGTTTTGCTCGCGTGGCCCGGCATCTGCGCCGGGGCAAGGTCGGGTCTTGAGGGCACTGAACCTGTAAGCCGTCCCCTTACTTCATTCAAAGGTGGCTTGTCTGTCGGAACCGGTTGCGTGGGCTTGTTTTCGTTTATTGTCTGGTCTGGATTACCGTCCCCTGTTTTGTCACCGGGCTCCTTATTCTCTGGTTTCTCCGGTGTATCGTTCACGGCCTGGCCCTGAGAGCCGCCTTTTGCCTGCTCCTGATTCACTTCCTGATTTACTATTTGTATCTGATTGATAATTTGGACCTGATTAACGGGCTTGTCCTCATCTTCCGGTTGGCTTTGACTGTCGCTGCCGCTTTTGATTGCCTCGATTATATCACCCTTGAGCTTATGGACCTTTGGGGTGTCCGTTTTATCGGGACTCAGGTTTTCATAACCACCATTTTTCGGGTTATCCTTGTCAGGATGGTTGGAACCTTCGGAGCATGAGAGGGTAAACAGGTGAATAAAAACTAATAATCCCAAATTGTTAATAAACCTCGAATTCATTGATAGCCCTCCATCCCTTCAACTGGTCCCTGAAACGAAATCGCCTGGAACTAACGACTTTGATGGTACTTACTAAGATTTAAAAAACAGTATGCCGCCCGTAAGCTTTTGGATGTTTTTACAACCTAGTTTTTACTTTCGTATATTCAAAATTGAGCATTACTCACTGTATTTTTGTATATTTTA
>JADFZC010000409.1 GCA_015232735.1 Oligoflexales bacterium
TGAATACAAGGAGGATGAATACGAGCCCAAGCAGTGGCAGCTTGCGGACGTCGCGACAAGCGACGAGAACCTGAATGTGGATAGCGACAGGACAGACACAAAGATAGAACCGCGGGAAGAAACCATTCTGGTGGTGGACGATATGATAGATATGGTGAAGCTTATCAGTACAATTTTGAAAAATAACGGATATAAAGTTGAAACTGCCACGGATGGAAGCCAGGCACTTGAAATATGCAAAAGAAACAAGCCGGACCTCATCGTTGTCGACTGGATGATGCCTGTAATGTCAGGACCTGAGCTGATAGCCAATCTGAAATATGATCAGTATCTCGCCAGCATCCCGACTATAATGCTGACAGCCAAGCACGACGAGGAAAGCAAAAGAGAAGGCACCAGCATGGGAGCTGACGGATATCTTGGAAAACCATTTGATCAGAATGAGCTGCTGAGCCTGATAAAAAACCTCATCATACTGAAAAGAGGCGAAAAACGCATCGCTGATCTCAACCGCGAACTTGCAGACAGTGTCCTTAGAAGATTCCTGCCACCGGAACTTGTGGAAAGCATCCTGAAAGGCAATGCTGTTTTTGACACAAAACCCAAGAATACCACAGTGACTGTACTCATATCAAGTATCTGCAATTTTAAAAATGTACTTGAAATGCAAGGCCCTGAAAAAGTCTCCAACCTGCTCACTGAGTATTTTTCCCAGATGACCGAGATAATTTTCAAGCACAAAGGCATTGTCGACAGGTTCGAGGACGGGTCCATACGCGCCATCTTTGGCATCCCTACTGAAAAGCAGCCCGCTGAACAGGTTTTATCGGCGTGCTGCTGCGCATTGGAAATGAAAAAGGCCCTGATTGACATGCAGACAAATTGGAACTCAATATACGAACAGAAATTTGACATCAAGATGGCAGTGCATAGCGGTCGTGCCATAGTGGGAAATATCGGAAGCGCCATGAGATCAGACTACACAGCCATCGGCCATGCAGTGATAACTGCGAGAAAAATCGAATCAATAGCCAAGGAAGATGAAATACTGATATCGGACAGGGTCAGGGATCTTTTACCGGCCAATATGTGGGTCAAGCATGGACGCTACAATTTTGAGGAGGAGCAAGGCGCGACAATCGTCGCTAAGCTGGTGGAACCAGCTGAAACTGAAGCGGCTTAATATGTTTTTTTTGTATTTGTAAAAGGAGCGGAGGAGCTTTTACAAAAATTGGTGGCACCTATAAATTATGAAGATTAGAATGTTTGGATGTGATATCATAAAATGCATGACTGGATAGTCACCGGCGTTAAATGCGCTGATGGCTGACTAACAGACCAAGGGGGAAGAATGTCTAAGAAAGTTTTAATCGTTGATGATTCAAGGATCGTCATCGTGCAGTTGCAGCATACGATTGAAAGGCTTGGATGTCAGACCGTATGTGCTTACGATGCAAATGAAGGCATCTCCATGGCAGCAAAGGATCCAGAGATAGAGCTTATTATCGCAGACATCAACATGCCTGGAATGAACGGTCTTGACATGTGTGCCGAAATCCGGAAAATCCCGCACCATAAAGGGACGAGAATTGTAGTATGTACAACTGAAAACGCGCCTCATATGAAAGAGAAGGCAAAAGCGCTTGGCGTAAACGCATGGCTTGTAAAACCCATTAACGACACTTCAATAGAAAAACTGGTGGCTATAACATTTGGCAAGAATTGAAAACAGTTTGCTTTTTATTTGCTGTCTATCATTATGTCAGCTGAGAGGAGAGGAAAAAGATGTCTGATGTCAAAAAGATCAGTAATAAGCTTGAGCAGATAATAAAAGATGCCGCACTTTCCAGGCTTAAGTATCTATCCAACCGGAATGATCTTAAGTTGACTCAGCTGAAATCGACAGATGTCATATCTGATGAAAAGTGGATTATATTAATAATGGTTTTTTCCACCACCTTGAAAATACAATTCAAGGTTTTTTTCTCACACGCATCCCTGAAGCCTTTCCTTGAAAAAAACGAGGATCTTAGAGAATTCTCTGAAGATGTGACGATTTATGAAGACTTCATAAAGGAATACTGCAACATGGTATCCGGAGCTGTAAAGCAGGCTCTGGAGTTATCAGAGGGAGAAATGGCCTTGAATGACAGGACAAGGTACAAGCTGTCATTGCCGCAAGCCGTCAACCCCTCAGAAGTGCATTCCGCAGAGGATACTGCAGCCAACATAGAAATCGCGAATTTTCAGAGTTTTTTCGAATTCAGAATTGCGGATTCGTTTATCAGAGTTGCAACTGTCGTCACAATAAACGACATTTCAAAAATCTCCAGGCTGACCCAGATCGATCTCAACAATATTCTGGTTTCAAACAGGGGGGATATTGATTTTCTCGGAGAGCCTCCGGAAAAATTCACTAATGTTTCATAAGAAAATACAGTTTTTACAACAGCAGCATAGTACTGAAGGTCAGTAAATTCCCAGGATGAACAAAACAATAATGTAAATTTGATGAATCGCATATCCGTATTTACCTTATTACCGCTTGCCGCTTCTCTGATGATGGCGTTTCCGGATTACACAGTTGAAAGCACAGCATATGCAAGAAATTCCTCAGACAGTCCACTCATCGATCTCAACGCCGGAGTCGGCATTCCGAGGCTAATAGGATTCGATCTTGCATTTACCCGCCTTTATCCGGTTACCTTCGGATTTGGGCTTGGAACAATTCCAATTGAAAGCGCGGTAAAAAAGCAGCTTGACATCAAGCCTGAAGACTACGAACAGGAGGTTAACGGATACCGTCTGATCCCAAGTTTTTCCCTGCGATGGAAATCCATAGAAACCTTTCTGAGGTGGCACCCTTGGGACATGGGATTTTACGTACAGGCTTTATATGCCATCTGGGCGATAAACGGAAGCGTTTCGGTAACTGCCACCTCAGGACAGCTGAAGGACAGCCGATTGTATCTCGGATCTGTGAGCCTGTCCATGATTCAGCCGATTCTCGGTTTGACCTTCGGATGGCGGTGGTTTTTTGGAGACAGCGGAATCTATACCGAACTGGGAACGGGAATACTGTATTTCAGAAAGCCATATTACAGTGTGGGAATATACACTGCGGCCGATCCATTTACTTCCGCCATCCCCGAAGAAAACAGAAAACAGATTGATGATGCCAAGACCCAGATAAGAACCGAAGTCGACAAAGCCATGCAGGAGTATCATTCCATACTCACCTACGCCCCCATGCTGGCAATAAGTATCGGGATGGTGATATGAAATGAATACAGACTGTCTCAAAAAACTTGAAACACTTGCCGTTATTCTTCCCCTGCTTTGTCAGAAGTCCTACGCCGCGGAAAATACCCTTAGAAATCTGTCCTTCGGCATTGTATACCCATCCGGAACCACAGCGGTCATGGAAAGTCCGGCTATCCTGTCAATATCATCAGGGGACCAGCTGGAATTTTTTTACGGCCTTCCCTATGTATATGACAAGACCACCT
>JADFZC010000410.1 GCA_015232735.1 Oligoflexales bacterium
ACCAGAGCCGTTCCTTTGCATCACCTGATGACAAGCTGCCAGGGGGCAAGGATTTTGGGACCGCGGTCCATGATGTTTTTGAAAAGATGAATTGGAATTTGGCGGAAAAAGATTTTGATTCATTTTGGCTGGAGACGCAGGAGATCTTTGAAAACTACCTGAAGGGGTTCTTCCCGGGAAGAAAAGACGATATTGTCCTGGTGGGCAGGCTGGTCCATTCCATATTGAATAAAAATATGCCTGGAACGACGATGCCTTTATGCAGAATTAAGAATGATGATTATGTCAAGGAAGCGGATTTTCTCACTATTGCGGCGAAATCGTGGGAAGGCAGGTACCTCGTTGGCACGGTCGATGCCCTGATAAGATGCGATGGAAAGTTTTATCTTCTTGATTGGAAAAATGACAGGCTGAAAAGTTATGACGAAGCGTTTTTGAGGGATTTCTGTAAAAGCGAGTACGGAATACAGATTGACCTTTATTCAAAGATCATAATGCAGGTACTCAACATAAGGAATGAAAACGATTACAGGAGATTGTTTGGCGGGTTTGTCTATGCATTTGTCCGGGGAGGAACGATGGTGATGACCGATCGTCTGGAATGGAGTGAAGTAAAATCATTTGTGGAGGAACAGGACGATGTATATTAATCCATTGGGCTGTCTTGCTTCTGGCTCGGAGTCGGCAGGCAAGGATGATGCAAAGCTGAATAATAAGAAGACAGCAGCGGTCCCCGCAGAAATGATTTCGCTAAAAGAAATTGTGGCTGCGTCGGAGGGAAGCGATATTGATCATTTCGATGTAAGCTTTTGGGCGGAATTCACTCGGATGTACGATCCGGACTGGCTAAAGGGTTGGAATTTCAATGCCGATCAAATATTATCGAAGGCTTTCTTTTTAATGCTGGCTTTCGCCCAGAATGAAAACAGGGGTGGGAGCGCCCTAAACCTTGAGAGTGCGTCGCTGCGTTCACTACTGGTCCCATTCGGCTTGAACGACAAATTTCTGGTATGGGATAAGTCATTTTGGAAAAATCCTCTAATAAAGACAATTTTTTGCCATGAAAGATCTCCGTTTGTGACAGACTTGAAGAAAGGTTTTCTTTGGGGGCGCGAGTTTTTTTCAGTGGAGCAGTTTGTTGCCCAAAAAATATGCAACCTACTGAAATTCGGAAAAAAAGGTGTACTTCTATGGACGTCGGAAGATGCCAGATGGGATAATTTTTGGAAAAGCCAGAAGATATTTAAGAACAGCCGAGGTGAGATGACAGGTCCGAATGAAGAACAGATGATGGCTGTCAAAGAATGTACGAAATCCAATTTATTTATTATTTCCGGAGGACCAGGGACCGGCAAGACAGCGATAATAAGGATTATAAAAAATCTTCTCGAAGCCCAGGGCATCGATTTAAAATCGCAGCTTGCCATGGCGACTTTCACGGGAAAGGCATCAACTCGGATAAACGAAGTCCTGTTTTCAGGTGGCGGTGATGGTAGTGGCGATTCATCCAGATTTTTCGTTGGAACAATACACCGCCTTCTGGGGGCGTCAAAGAAAAGGGCAGGCTTCAGGCAAAACAGGTTCAATCCCCTTCCGTATTCGTGGGTGATTATCGACGAGGCTTCCATGCTCGATCTTAAACTTTTCGCTGCGCTTCTTGAAGCAACAAGGCCTGACGCACATTTGATCCTACTTGGAGATTCCGACCAGTTGCCTTCGGTGGGGGTTGGAAACATCCTGGCGGACCTTCGGGCTGTTTTCGGAGAGAGAAAGGACGTTTATTGTGAACTGAAGAAAAACTACAGAATGAATACCGACAATCAGAGTGGCAGTCAGATATATAAAGCGTCACAGGAAGTGAGGGAGGGAAGGCTTCCGGCGATTGCGGCAGTCGATTTTGGAAACATTGAACAGTCTGGAATTTCCAGGATGGAAATCGGTCCGGATGAAATGGAAGAAATAATAGAGTCATGGATCAGGCTCCACCTCTCTGTCAAAGAACCTGAAAAGGACAATATTGAATCCTATTTGAATCGTGTAAAGGAGACCCAGATCCTTGCCCCCACAAGGATAGGCCCTTTCGGAACAGAAAGGATAAACGAAATTGCTAGGAAGTTGTATGGAAATAACAAATTGCAGGGGAGCAGGTTCATCGAATGGGAACCAGTCATTGTAACCCAGAACGATTATGAGCTGGATTTGAATAATGGCGATATCGGAATTATAGGGATGTTGAAGGATGAAGATGGAATAACAAAGGGTTTGGGATTTTTCTATATGCGAAAGAATAGCATGCGCAGCATACCACTTGAGGATGTTGAGCATATTCTCGATTATGCATATGCACTCACCATCCATAAAGGACAGGGATCTGAATATGAGCGTGTAATGCTGGTATTGCCGGATACTCCAACTGATTCCTTTATGAAATGCCATTTTTATACGACTATTACCAGGGCAAGGCAGCAGGTCCTGATTATTGGGAAGGATGAGGTGCTTCAGTCTGCGCTTTCGAAGGGAAACCTCCGCAGTTCCAATTTGGGTGGGTGGATTGAAGCTTTTGGGAATGATGTTTGATTTATCCAGAGCAACAGAATATCCTGAAATATTTGTCAATTACATGGATTTCCAACCTAATGTGGATATTTATGGCTATTTAAGACCATGTCTCCGGTTTGTTATGGACTCCATCTTGGTGAAAAATGAAAAAAACGACAGGATCCACTTTTCACAGAACTTTTGCCACCAGAGCGTGCACAATACCTTTATGAACTGCTATTTCAATGATATCTTTAATATTTGAAGATCAAAGAAGGTCGTTATGATTCCACATTGAAATATTCAGGATAAAAAGTTTTCAAATATGCAGATTGATAGCTCAAAAGGCCATATGCGATGGCATGGCTCTTGCTAAAAGCATATAAGCCATATTCCATCATCAAATCGAATATGCGTTCGGCAATTTTCTGATCGATGCTATTTAACTTAGCACCATGGAGGAAACTTGTTTTATGCCTTTCTAATTCGTCTGGTTTTCTTTTCCCTATTGCCTTTCTCAAAAGATCAGCTTCACCAAGGGTATAATTTGCCAATTCATAGGCTATTTTCTGTATCTGTTCTTGATAAATAATAACCCCATAGGTCTCTTTGAGAATTGGGACTAGCTGTGGCAATGGGTAAGAAATCTCCTTTTTTTTATGCTTTCTTTCTATGAAAGCATCAACCATACCAGATTCGAAAAGACTAGGGCAAAAGATTGCAGTGGCGGCTGCGATATCACCAAAACAGCTGGGTCTCAATTCTGACAAATATCGCTGCTTATCTGGGCTTTCAAACCCGAATATCCCAAGATTTTTGTCAGACGAAATTCGCTCATAAACAGCAATTTCCTCGAGGGATATTGCCTCGATTCTAAAATTAGGATTGATATGCTGGCGTATAAGATCGACAGATTTTTTAATCGCTGTCAGAATTTTTAAGCCACATAAATCAAATGTTATTAATCCAAT
>JADFZC010000411.1 GCA_015232735.1 Oligoflexales bacterium
GTGCCACGAGGCAAGCCATTCAAAATGCCAACATCATGTTTGGATTCGAGGAGAACTGCGGACTGCATTTATTGGGAGGATCGCCTTCATGACATATTTTGACACAAACGAAGAACTATTTCAGGTCAAGACATATTCGAAAATGCCTCTTTCTGTGGAACGCGGCTATGGATCGTGGCTCTACACAAAAGATGGCGGGCGTTTTCTGGACCTTTATGGTGGACATGCCGTTAGCGGAACCGGCCACTGCCATCCAAGGGTTGTGGCGGAAATAAAAGCACAGGCTGAAAAGCTTCTATTTTACTCCAACACAGTATATCTCCCGGTGAGGGCGAAGGCTGCGGCGTCCCTCATCGCGGTTTCCCCGGAGACATTAAGAAGGCTTTTCTTCGTCAACTCCGGCAGTGAGGCGAATGAAAATGCAATTAAAATAGCAAGACAGGTTAAAGCCCGTCCAGGCATAATATCCTTTGAAGGCGGATTTCACGGGCGAACCTACGGAGCGGCAAGCGCAACAGGAATTCCAAAATATCGAAAACTCGTTGAGCCCAAGGTTCCAGATCATTACATTGTTCCCTTCGAGGGGCTTGATGAAATAAGAAGTCTTATAAAATCCTCGCGGATTTCCGGCATCATTCTCGAACCAATACAGAGCCTGGCCGGCATAAGGTCGTTTTCACTTCAATTTCTACATGAACTAAGGATGTTGTGCGACGAGCATGACGTCTGCCTGATATTCGACGAGGTCCAGACAGGAATGGGACGTGTCGGGGATTTCTTCTTTGCAGGAAAACATGGGATATATCCGGATATGATTACAACCGGAAAGGCCATGGCGAGCGGCATCCCGATGGGCGTCGTTCTCATGACCGATAAAATAGCTGACGATATAAAATGCGGCGATTTGGGATCCACATTCGGAGGAGGCCCCGTCGCCTCTGCCGCGCTTGACGCGACGATTTCTGTCATCAGAGACGAGGAGCTTCTTCGCAATGTCAGGGTCAATGGCGCTTATCTTGCGTGGGAACTCAGGAAAATACCCTGTGTAAAAGAAGTCAGGGGAGAGGGTTTTTTAATAGGCATAAAAACTGACAGACCCGCGTCCGAATACCAGAAGAGGCTTTTCGATGCGAAGATCATAGTAGGAACATCAGAAGATCCTTATGTATCAAGGCTTCTTCCGCCCCTCACTCTAAACAGGGAGGAAATCGACTACTTTCTGTCGGCCCTGCGCAATATTGAATTAAAATGAATCCGCCGCGAACGCTACAGCGGCTGATGCTGGAAATATGGTGAAAACAATGCAAAATCATAAAAAGGAAACAATTGTCATAAAACTCAGCGGCAAAGTCGTGGAAAACAAGGATGACCTTACGTCTCTAGCGCATGAGACCGCAAAACTTGTTAAAAGGGATGTAAGAGTTGCAATCGTCCACGGCGGGGGAAAACAGGTGAACGACATCGCTGAAAAGCTCGGTTTTCCTCAAAGGTTCGTATCCGGCAGGAGGGTCACGGACGACTCCACGCTAAATGTAGTGAAGATGGTCTTTGCGGGACTTGTCAGCACCGATGTGACCAGTGCGCTGGTCGGAGCTGGCCTGAAATCGGTTGGCATTTCGGGCGTTGATGGAAACACAATCATGGCGTCAAAGAGAGCGCCAAGGGAAGTTCTTGATCCGAAGACCAGAAGCTGCAGCGTTGTGGACTACGGATACGTGGGGGATATTACGGAAATAGACACATCGCTGCCCCTACTTCTTATGGACAGGGGATATATTCCCGTAATCGCGTCCCTTGGAGTCGACCCATGCGGGAGACTTCTTAACATCAACGCCGATACGATAGCCGCGGAAATCGCAATTGCACTGAGCGCCGACAGGATCATATATTTTTCAGATGTAAACGGCATTTACAAAAACCTTGAAGAAGAAGGGAGCAGGTTTTTAAACATTTCCATAGGCAATTTGATGAAACTTGTCAAAGACGGAACCATAACGGGAGGCATGATTCCAAAAATTGAATCCATCTCAAAAATTCTCAGCTCCGGGGTCAAAAGCGCACATGTTGCAGGGCCATCGAGCAATTATGATGTCTTTCGCGAATTGTTCACCGAAAACGGCAAAGGGACCACCATTTCTCGATAAAAAGATGTCATCCATTGACAAAACCAATATGCATTTGGCACGCTAAATTCATTGATGCCGATTTATGATATCAATGAAAGGCCGCTGCTGAGATAAGCGATTTTTTTTCAGCCCATTTTCTCGGTGTCTTGTCGAATGTTCCATCCACCCTGCCATCCGTTGTTGCGGTCATTTTGAAACAGATTGAAGTTTGTCAGAATCTAATGACATTATTCACTCAGCTTTTATGCAGGTATATCAATTAATGTCGTAACCTTTGACACTAAACTTTATCACTGTGCTGTCGAAAAAAATGCAACCTCATAGATTGATCGGATATTTTATAAGTGTTCTGTCGCAACAATATTGGTTTTAAAAAAATGAAAAATTCCGAAATATTGCAATTTATGACATTAACTTATGCCTGTTTTGATTTTCCTTTACTCCTCTCGATTTTTCCGCTGTTTTCGGCCCGATGGCACGCATTTGGCACGCAAATTCATATGCAAACTTAAAATAAACATCGTTCAAAAAATACCGATATTAAGCGGTGAAGGAGAAATTTCGAATGAGTGCTTCCTGTCATGAATATAAAATAGAACTTACGGATAATGTACACGCATTTTTTCGACAGACTGGTATTATACTAAATCACGAGGAACTGGAATGGCTGGGATTTCAGTTGAAAAACGGCTTTACAACCATTTTTGGAGACTCTGAAGTTCCGTTGATAATTCAATTCTGTGAAGAAAATCCAGAATATCACATTATCACTATGACTCAGCCAGGGCATATTGAAAACAGATATGTCCCTGGTAAAAGGGTTTATTATCTTGCCAAAGGTGACAAGAATCCTAATTTGGTGCTGAATCCCTTTATTGGTCCAAATGCTCCTCTATTCATAGAGAAAGTGACAAACCAGGCTCTCACCATAATTTCGGATATCAATAGAGGTAATAAGCTGAAGTGATAATTTCTCTTCTGAAAAAGCTTCATTGCTGAGAAAGCTGCGATGAAAACTTTCCATCAATCTCATGTTTTCAAACTCATCTGAAAACTCTCCATATTGTCTCATCGCTCTGAGTGTCATATATTGGAAAAGAGAAACCGCGTCAAAGCGATCATGTTCGTCAAAATTTGCGGTCTTTTTAAGGATATATTCCAAATCCTGTGTTTGATATGCGCAAATCGGTTTTCTAGAACGAGCAAATCCCAATAACCGTTCAGGTACGATCATGATAAACACCTTGATGAAATCCATTGATCCAAATCACATCGATTGCGATAGACCTAACACTATGAACTATCATTCGCAATTATTGAATTTGGTTTTTAAAAAGATGTCATCCATTGACAAAACCAATATGCATTTGGCACGCAAAAT
>JADFZC010000412.1 GCA_015232735.1 Oligoflexales bacterium
CTTTTTTCAGGCAGTTTTTATCTTGTTGTGAAATATGGCGCCATCCGTTCAATGTATGGTCCATCATTTGTCACACTCTCGGTGCTCGCCTCAACCTTATATCTTTATTACGCAGCTGCTGAAAAGCGATGGCACAGGTTCCTGCCGCTTGTTCTGGTCCTTATGAGTTTCCTTATCCATCAATACCTTATTCTTTCGATCAAAAATCAAAACCACGCCACCCTGGAGAAAAAGATCTGGCTGCTGAAAGAGAAAATGGCCGAATGCAATGAGCCTTGTGTGATCAATATTTCGAACCTAGAGGAGGGTCTTGTCCGTGACTGGGTTCTTCATGAAGATTATTACAGGGACTTCGCTTCATGGCAGAAAAACCTTTACTTTCCCAATAAGGAGATCTCGTTCAGGGTGGAGAAGACAAAGGCGAAGTAGAGGAAGATTTACGAAAATCTCAGAGACCGGCCCCATCGCCCGTCAGCGGATGTGGCGCGGGGGAGGCTTTTACGGGAACAGGATGATCTTTCCTCCTGTAATCACCCCGCGAAAGCCATTTTTCAATAAGGCAGTAAAAAACAATGAACATGTATCTCGACCCCATCTCCTTGATTCTGAGATTTGATACGCCTGTTTTTCTGTTGATCCAGTCATTGGGGACGACCGCATAGCTGTAACCCCGGATAATCGACTTCAGGGGAAGTTCAAGGGTCAAATTAAAATGACAGGAGAGGATCGGCTTGAGCCCATCGATGACATGGCGCCTATACATTTTGAAGGCATTGGTGATGTCGTTATAACCGAGCATAAATACCATCTGAACAAAAAGATTGAAGATCCTGTTCAGGATGAGCTTGAAACGCGGGTAATCGACCACCGTCGACTGAGGGTGAAAACGGGTTCCGAAAACACAGTCGACCTTTTTGCAAAGCAGGGTTGAATAATAACGCACAAGATCCTCGGGTTTGTCGGAGCCGTCGGCCATATATACCGCGACGACATCCCCGGTGAAATGGTCGAGGCCGCATCTTACGGCATAGCCAAATCCGTTTGGCGGCCTGTTATTGACATATCTTAACGTGGGGACAGCCGATTGAAGTTCCCTCAGGATCTTCTCGGTATGGTCCCTGGAATTATCGTTTACCACCAGAATCTCATGTTCTATCCTTTCCTGATCCAGTTTTGAATGGAGAGCCTCGACAGTCGATCTGATTGATCCCTCCTCATTGTGGGCCGGTATAACCACAGACAGTTTCATAATGCGTTTTCCTTTGAAATCAGAATCCCCCAGGAGAGTCCTCTACTTCAGATTCTGGCGCTCCCTTGCCGCCTCCACAATTTCCTTGATGATCGTTTTCAAATCATATCTATAGGACCATTCAGGATAATCCCTTTTGAAAGAACTTACATCGCTTATCCACCAGATATGATCTCCCGACCTTGCCCCGTCCTGGTATGTATGGTTCATCTTGTTCCCCGTAAGCTCCTGTATGATATCGATCGCTTCAAGAACAGAACAGTTGCTGTGGCGGGAGCCTCCCATATTGTAAGCCTTTCCCGGCTTCGGATTTTTATGGAAATGCCAGAAGGCCTCGACCAGGTCCTGGGAATGGATATTGTCTCTGACCTGTTTTCCCTTATATCCAAAAATCGTGTAATTTTTACCCGTGACCCCGCATTTGACAAGATAGGCCAAAAAACCGTGAAGCTCCGCACCCGAATGCGCGGGACCTGTAAGGCAGCCCCCTCTGAAAGTACCCGTCTTCAGTCCGAAGTAACGTCCATATTCCTGGGTCATGACGTCGGCCGCAACCTTGCTGCATCCGAAGATGCTGTGCTTCGAATCATCTATGGACATCGATTCATCTATCCCTCGGTCGAAGTAGGGATGTTTTTCATCGAGCTCGTAGCGCCTCTCCTTCTCAACGAGAGGCAGTCTGTTGGGGGTATCGCCATAAACCTTATTGGTCGAGGTAAAAATGAAGGTTGCGTCAGGGGCATGTTTTCGGGTGTTTTCAAGCATCGTAAGGGTGCCGTTTGCATTGACTGTAAAGTCGGTATATGGTTCCTTTGCGGCCCAATCGTGACTTGGCTGGGCGGCAGCGTGGACAACGAGTTCAATATCGGAACCATACTCCCTGAAAACCTTGGAGATGGCATGGTCTTCACGAATATCGATATCGAGGTGGACGTAGCCTTTGAGGGTACGGGTCAGGCGGTCCGTATTCCAGTTGACCGAGCCCTCCCTGCCAAAGAAATATTCCCTCATATTGTTATCGATACCTATGACTTTCATTCCCTTTTCATGGAGGAACTTCACTGTTTCGCTTCCTATAAGTCCCGAAGATCCGGTTACAATGGCAATAGACACTTGGCTCTCCTTTTTTTTCAATGGCCATGTCAGCAAAAGATTTGCTTTAGTAATGCCCCGTTTTCCACCAACCATCTGTATATGTCAACAATGATTTCAGAAACCCCGTATCGGGGCTGCCAGTCGTAAACCCTCTCAGCCTTTGAGAAGTCTGAGACATAGAAGGGGATATCCACCGGGGATGTCTCAGGGTTTCGATTCATCTCAACCTGATTCGAGGTTACCCTTTGACACTCTTCTGTCAGTTCGAGAAGGGATGTGGAACCCTTCATCCCTCCCCCCACGTTGAAACTCTCCCCCGAATGCGCTTCAGGTTTTTCTATCTGCTTTTTGATCAGCGAAAAAAGGTCTTCCGGGTGGAGAAGATCCCTGACCTGCTTTCCTGATCCGCCAAACCCAATGTATGTTAAAGGTTTTTTATAGAAATGCCTGGCAACCCAGAGGGTGAAGACCCCCTGATCGGTCTTTCCGAACTGCCCCGGGCCTGCAATGACCCCGCAGCGGTTGATGATCGCCTTCAGCCCATAGGTGGCCACATACTCCTGGATCATGATCTCGCTTGCAAGTTTGGAGCCCCCGTAGAGCGACCTCGGCAGATTTACCGGAAAAGACTCGGTAATGCCTCTGGAAGTCACCCCTTCCGGGTAATTTCCCGGCCGCAGGGAAAACCGGCTCCCACCCTCCTCAAGATCGAGAGCCCTCAGGGGGGCTATGGAGTATACCCTTGAGGTCGAAAGAAAAATGGTCGTACCAACACGCCTTCTCGCAAACTCAAGAGCCTCAAGGGTTCCGCAGAGGTTGGTCTGAAGGAGATAATCGGGCGACCCCGAAAGCCCGGCGAGCACGCTGGGCTCAGCTGAAGCTTCGATAAACAGGTCAAAATTTCCTTCAAGTTCAAAGAGATCAGATCGCTGGCGGATATCGCCGTGACAAAATTTGATACCCCGCTCCCTGAAAAGGGTCAGATTGATTTCAGAACCCCGGCGCTTTAAATTGTCAAAAACAACCACCTCGCAGCCCGGAATATCCCGCTTCCACCTCAAAGCCATGGAAGAGCCTACAAACCCGGCTCCGCCGCTGATCAATATCCGCATGATGCCATCCTTTCATCAAATTTAAGGAAACCTCGTCCTTCAGGGCG
>JADFZC010000413.1 GCA_015232735.1 Oligoflexales bacterium
AAATATCCTCTGATAGGAAGTGGCCGTTGAACCGATTTTTCCAGCAACCACAATGAACTCTTGATGACGCAGCGTAGGGTATGTATTGTAATCGGGTTGTCTGAGATATAAGGCCTTTTCTTTGAATTCCCGGTGCATATCCCAAAACATTTCTGATGAAGTTTTCATAATGTGTTTGAGATTATTGATCGAAAGTTCAATCCGTTTTAAATGGCACCTCACAAAAGCTTTGGATGTCCGGGTGGAAATTCCATTTCCCAAATCTTTCGGATGAACATACTCCATGACGATTCTGTGAGCATCATCATACCAGGCATCAAATATTTCCTTGACGATTTCGAGATAAGCGTTGATTGCATCTTCATCGCAAAGTTTGATGCTCATCTGTTTGAAATATTCGAGCCGCCTATCATCCATTTTTGATCCAATCTCCTCATATTATTAAAATAAATTCAAATCCCAGTGAAAGCATATCTCATGATTCATATGTTTATTGTCGGCGTGAGGTTCGACAACAGGGGACAAAGGCAAAATTTCCTGAATCAATGACCTCATATGTCAAAACTTAAACCGATGATAGTATCACTGACACGGCGGTGAAATTTGAATCAAGGTACATTATCTAGCTGTTATGATTCATATTATTTTGGAGAGATACCATGAATGAACCATTGGATGAACTCATGTTGAAAATCAGGAAAATAATGGAAAAGGGGAGAGTGCCAAACATCGTTGTATTAACGGGAGCGGGAATCAGCGCCGAATCAGGTATAAAGACCTTTCGTGACCAGGATGGCCTATGGGAGGAGCACGATATCGAGGAGGTGGCCACACCCCGGGGATTTCGCAAAAACCCTGAGCTCGTCTACCGATTTTACAATGAGAGGCGAAGACAGGCAAACAGATGCCAGCCCAATGCAGCCCATCAGGGGCTTGCCGAGCTGGAAAAAATTCTCGGCGACAGTTTCTTTCTTGTGACCCAAAATGTCGATGATCTTCACGAAAAGGCAGGATCCACACGCTATTGCCATATGCATGGCGAGTTAAATAAGGTTAGGTGTGTAAAATGTCACAAAGTCTATGTATGGCTCGAGGATCTCGATGGTTCAATTCTATGCCAAAATTGCAAAGGAAAGCTGAGGCCACATATTGTCTGGTTTGATGAAATTCCATTCCAGATGAAGGAAATTGTCAATCTCCTACGCAGGTCCGATATTTACGTAGCGATCGGAACAAGCGGTCAGGTTTATCCTGCAGCCGGTTTTTATCAGTTTGCGTCAGAAGCTGGAGCCTATACCGTGGAGATCAACCTAACGCAAACCACAAGTGATTTTGATTGTTTATTAAAGGGAAGCGCAACTTCATCCGTTCCCATTTTTGTGAATGCTGTGAAGAAAGCTATCATGGACAATTCTATATTGGTTCCATGATCTTTTGTTCCTATAAGATATAATAACCGGTTCATGGGAGATATGTTTATGTGTCCTGCAGATGGAAAAATCGAAAATCTCATACTCGAATCATCCAAAAGATACCGGGTCAAGATCATGCTCGATGCAGATTTGATATGTCTGGCAGAAAGCCTGAAAGGGACCGGATTCAAGATTATTGAGATCGATCCGGCATGGTCCCGGGAGGAGCTGGGAAAATGGGCGGAAGGATATGCCATCTTAACAAAACATCCGGATCAATATCTGGATGATGCCGTTTTTTATGATTACGATATCATTTCGATTGAAGATCTTAAATTCGATAAAAACGATGCGAACTCAATCCTTCATACGACCAAAAAGATAGTGGAAGTGATCCATTCGAGCCGATTCCATATCTATCGTGGCAATTTTCATATTCAGATCTATGAATCGCAGGGGTATTTCGTCGAATTGATATAGTTCGAAATTTCTGAAACAAATTTTAACGATGTGATAACATTCCCTGAATTTCATAAAAAGGATAGTAAGAAGGTGCTCTCAATAAAATATTGCGCAATAATTATAACAGTATATAAGATTTAGCTAATGTTTTTTACTGTTTTACCGTAAAGTAGTATAGAAGGGGTGGTTATGGCAATCACAAACTTCGGAAATAAAATAGCTGATGATATTTTTCATAATGCAAAATCAAAAAAATTGCCTGAAGCATTATGGACAAGAGCAAGGCAGCTTTTATATATAATGGATTCTACCGACAATATAAAAGCTTTGGAAAATGCTGCTCATCCCCCTTCAACTCGGGCGCATCATTTAAAGGGAAATATGAAAGGAAGAATGGCAATCGATATCCATAAAACAATTGGATGGAGAATAACATTCAAATTTGAAAACGGAGCTTTTAAAGATGTAAAAATTGAAAATTATCATACGTAAGGAGAAATAGATGGGATCATATCCAAAAAGAAGACCGAAGGTATCTCCCCCTCATCCAGGTGAAATACTAAGAGATATATATTTACACGAATTAGGGATATCACAAACTGAATTTGCAAAGTCATTGGTAAAAGAATATCTTAGAAAAAAAATTTCAATAGCTACAATGCAAACCAAATTGAATGAAGTGATTAATAAAAAACGAGCGATATCGCCAGAATTCGCTGTATTGATTAGTAAGGTACTGAAAACCGATCCCAGAATGTGGCTTAATTTGCAGGCCACATATGATATCTGGCACGTTGAAGAAGATTTTGCTATAGCGGCAGATGGTTGATTTACACCAGCTACCTAAATTGTGTTCTAGCTTGGCATCATTTCTAAAGAAAATACGTCGTTTGATCTTACCGGGAATTTTTAGAGAGTAAACTAAAAATCGAATTATGGTCCTTACTCAAAATATGAATATATTATTAATACCTTAACACTTCTTTCAGCTTTTTAAACGCCTCTTTTATCTCATCATGTTTCTCGGGATGAGCGTATCTTTCCAAGCCCTCAGCATCAATCCTTTTTAGAAATTCAGCCAGTGCAAAAGCCTCAGACAATTTTAGGTCCATATAAAATTTAACTCTAGAATTTTCCATTTCCATTTTTTCTCTCTCTTCTTTTTCTCTCTGTTCTTTCGAAGATTGTTTCCTATTTTTACTTTTTGATTTATCTGATTTTGAATAGGTACACATTTTTTTTATCCTTCCGTTCATAATTGTTTTTTTCATCATGGTCATCAATTTTTCAAAGGGTTCAGGTGGATTTTCCAAATCAAGGATGGGCCCGTCTGAGTTCCCTTTTCATCAGGGATCATCTTTTATTTTTAGAAGAAGACTCCATTCTACTATCCCATCCAGAAAGAACCTTTTTTCACTTTTTACTTCCAAACCCAATCAAACCCTGCCTTTCATGTTTCTTATATTTAACCTCATTTTCTAGATCCTGGATAAGTCCACTTATGGTCACCTCACTTTTAAGGGCCAGAAGTGCCTTCTGGTATACCACCTTGAAGTCGCCAGGTGCCAGGTCCCGGATCCGCGATAGCCTGTCACTCTCATAAGGAGTTGTACGAGAAAGATCCAC
>JADFZC010000414.1 GCA_015232735.1 Oligoflexales bacterium
CATTGCTTTGATCTGTCTTCCCAGCACTTCCAAGATCCTGGGATCGTCATTGGTGATAGAGTTTTTCTTTGACAATGCGGATACGCTCGGGGACGATCGGGCGCATTTTGAAAATCTATACCTTTGTCTCTCGCGTCAAAGGGCAACCCATTGGCATTTTATTTGCTGCCGGAAAGTCCATTTGAGTTTTTTGAAATTGAAAAGGAGGATTTTCAAATGGTCGCACTCACTCAGGGAAAATTAATCGGTTTTTATGCTTTAATGTCATTTTTATCAATAACTTACATAAACGGATGCAAAAGCGGCAATCAAAACAGCGCAGCGGGATCGCTTGTGATGGCTGAAAACACCGCCGATGGCAACACGCCAAAAATGGAAGTAAATAATGCTGTCATGCAGGGGCAAAAAAAGATTTGCGAAGCTGACATGAAAGTTGCCTGGAACTGTAAATTTTTAAAACATGTGAAAAAATTTCAGACTACCCAGGAGGGCCAGGCCTGTGGCATCGAGATCAGGGACGCGGACAATAAAGTTCTCTTTGAAAAATACCCAAACCTCAACAACAGCTGGGGAGATACTAACAAAATCATCGCCTGCGGCCGTGAAATGTGCGTGGTAAATAATTACCTGCCTGAAGTAAATTTTGATGCGACACTTCCCGGGCAGCTTAAACAATCGGCAGAGTTCTCCATTGCCTACAGGGTTAAATGGCGTCTGGATTACAATCTTGCAGGTGGGCGCACGCCGGTCGAAGGAGTCCTTTGCGCTCAGTATGCCAAGGGCCAGGACGGGTGCTGGACCATGAAAAGCGCAAGTCAGGTGCCCAATACTTCGCAATGCCTGTCATCAGTCTCCGCAGGCCCTTGATGCCGATTGGTGGAAAATCCCGGCAGATTACCAGATAAGACTGGGAACAACCAAAATTTTTCAAGGATTGCAATAAATCAGCGTGAAATTTGCGTGAATCCGTGAAATCTGCGATAAAAAGAAAAAATGATTGGACAAGTTTTTCCTTCATACACCCAACACATTGACAAAAACTATTTATCAATATGGATTTGATGAGACAACCCTGATCTTGTATTTCAAAAATGGTTCCATTATTATTTTAATATTGTAAAATATAATGGCACTGTGTCAAGGACCAGAAGGCGTTATACCGAGGTTTATCGAAGGATCTCGCCACAATTATTTCAAATGTTTCGCTTCGCTCAGCACGACAGGAATCCTTGGCCCTATGCCGTTCAAGTAATACGTACTTTACTGCTTTTATGCCAAAGGAGCCTGTGATGACTAAAATTTGGATCATATCCTTTTCTCTGTTTCTAACCTCTTGCGGATTCGGGTTGATAGACCCCGTACTACTTGTCGGCTGCGGAATTTTTGAAAAAAAATCCAAGATAGGGGCTTCCGTGGCCTCGCTCGACAGTCCGAAGGTGCGCCTTCGCGAGTCCGAGTCGATGGCACTTGTGGAATCGCCGTTTTTGAACCCCAAGTGTATAAGCTGTTCTGTGACCTTCACCCCCACCTCCTTCAAGTTGCATTTGAAATCAATGTCGGTATGCCCCGATTCGGATGGAGTGGCATGTTTGAACAAAGGTGAACTTACTGGTATCGGAATCGATGTTGATCAGGATTTTGAGCTTATCGGACAGAGTCCCGCCACCAGTCTGGGAGCCTTTTTCCAAACAGTAAAGGCAAAGGAGTTTGGCGAGTATCAGGGAGTGGGTGTCCAATATCCTGGAAAAGTCCATTCCGTCTCCGGAAGCGTGACCATAGGAAGCCAGACCTATGTCATCGACAACGTAAAATCATATGCCTCAGGAGGTTCCGGCGGAGCCATAAAGATGGCAAGCAGTTTTGAGATTTCCGAGTCCAAAAAACCCTTTATCAATATCTATTTTGATCCTCTCCACAGCTTTGCTCTGGGCAAGTGCAGCGGCCTCGGGGAGAGTGCCTGGATGTACCCGCCCACCACATCTCATCCTGAGATCTGTGTGTCTCAAAACACTCTCAACTTCATCCCCTATGCAGGAGGCGGAGTTCCATCCACAAAACGGTTTGAAGTGAGGTTTGACAGTGATGGCGATGGCGTTATGGACGAGGGCTATTACCTTTCCGTTCTGTTTCTTGTGGATCCGAGCGGGGAGGTCGCCGGAGTCCTATGGACCAATGTCACAGAGGCGAGCTATGACTTTGAAAAGGCAAAAAAGATGGAAACAAGGTATGCCGTGCCCACACCTGTGAAAAACAGCGATGGAAGCTATAAACTGACCGCCAGGCCCTCCTACGCCGAAAAGGATACCAGCTCGGGCCTCACGATTGAAAGTTTCTGGCTGAAGGATCATTCCGGCAAAGGAACCTTCAAAAGCATAAATATTGAAAAAACGGTATCCTATACCGCAAAAGAGCTGTGAAAAAGGGATCCCCGCTTAATGCCGCTTATTAATCTGCACACGACAATTCCGTGTGATTCACGCTCCAGTCTTGATCTCGCCCTTCTTCAGCTTGTTCTTGATATCCTCCATCTGTGCCTTGACCTTCTCCGGAACCGGCGCATCGTGATAGGGCGCCAGCCCTATGCTGTCGTTGGCGACGGTCCCGCTGTAAATGCCGCCGGCAAACTTTCCTTTTACAAAAAGGCCAATCGCGCCGGACACGGCGCTGCCCGTGCGCTTAAGCGTGCTTGAAAGCAGCCCGGGAGTCTTTTTTCCTCCAAAGGTCGTATAATATTCGTCGATATCGACTCCTATGCCGTAGTGCCCCTTTTCAATCGAGGCCTTGATGGCACCCGATCCTGTGGGTCCGCCCGCGCCGTATATGACGTCAGCCTTTTCGGCGATCTGCGAAAGCGCCGCCGCCTTTCCCCTTGCCGGGTCGCTGAAGGAATCAATATATACGCCGAGCACCTTTACGTTCTTGTTGATATACTGCGCCCCGCTGGTAAACCCCTTCCTGAACTTTACAACCGGCGGAATCTCCTTTCCGCAGACGATGCCTACGACGCCGGTCTTTGTCATCTGCGCCGCCAGCGATCCCGCAAGAAAACCAGCCTGATCCTCTGCGAAGACAAGCCCGAGGACGTTGTCAAGCTTTGGAGTGTAGGCGTAATCAACGATGATGAATTTTGTTTTCTTGTTTTTGTATTTTATGGCCGCCTCCTTCGTCGCATCCCCCAGCATGAACCCGACTGTTATTACAAGGTCATAGTCCTGATTCACAAAAAGATCGATATTCTTGGAAAAATCCGTCGGCTGGGCCGTCTCAATATAGCTTGTCTTGATCTCGACGTTCGCGTCCGAATATTTTTTTGCCGCAGCCATCATGCCTTCATAGGATGTCTGATTGAAGGTTTTGTCGTTGATCTTTCCCGTATCGGTAACAAGCCCGATTTTAATGACCCTGGGCGCCGCCAGAAGATGGGTTGCAAACAACGCACATAAAAGCAAAACTAGTCTTCTCATCTGAAATCTCCTTTACCCTGATA
>JADFZC010000415.1 GCA_015232735.1 Oligoflexales bacterium
TTCACTGGCCGGAAACTTTATGACATTGCGATCTTCACGCTGACTTTCTGCTCCTTCTTCGGATAAAATGGATTACCGGTTTGCCCAAAATCCGGCCCCAGGATCAATTTTTCACTCCGACAGACTGGTCCAACGGAATGGTCAAGCCTCTTGAAAAACCGGTTTCGATTAGCCAATATAAGTAGTGACAGCCAGGGTCATTGCCTTTGAATGACAAGAAAGGAATAATCATCTTCTATAGCGTCATCACACCACAGTTTTGGAAGAATGTCCAGTATCTCTTTTTTGATCTCATCTACATCATGGCTTCTGGCCAGAATTTGTCTCAATTTGGTGAGTGTCAATTTTTTTCCATTCAAACCCCTATTTTCCACAAGGCCATCGGTATAGAGGAAAAGAATATCACCAGAAAAGAATTGGAACTCGCTGCATTCAAATTCCTGGGCGGCTTTTGTCCCTATGGGATTGCCTTGTGCCAGGAGCGGTTTAAACTCTCCTCTCCTTCCTAAGAGACATGGGTGATGGCCTGCATTCAGGATAGCGCCATGACCATTTTCAAGATTGATGCTGATTACAATCATCGTCATCATTTTATTAAGTTTCATGGATGTTTCCAGAATGGCGCTATTGAGATGCGTTGCAATGATCTTCACACGATCGATAGGACGCCTTTTGTCAGTCATGTTGTCTAGCATTGAAATCGTGTTCTTTATGGCACCAGCGGCTGCTACCGTGTAAATTGCCGAGGATATGCCGTGACCTGTAACATCACCGATCAATATTTCCAGAATCTGGTTCTTCTCATCATGGAAAATGGCACGCCAATCCCCGCCAACGTTTTCCGCCGGCTGGTAGCAGTCGGCAACCCGGATTTGCGGAATCTGTTTTGAAAGGCTGCTGAAGGATTCATGAACCTCCTGGATCAAGCCTATATTTTTTATTATGGTTTCCCGTTCACTTTGGGTGCGAGCACAAATAATCCTTGAAAAAATATTGCCAACGCGGAGTTTCAGTTCCTCAGAAAGTATCGGCTTCGTAAGGTAGTCGTCAGCCCCCATTTTGAGACCTTGAAGAAGGTCATCCTCCGAGCTGCGTGCTGTAATGAACACAACTGGGATTTTGTGGAATTTTTCGTCATTTTTCGTGAACTTAATGAAATCCCCACCGGAAAGGCCCGGCATCATCATATCAAGAAGAATCAGATCAGGAAGGAAGCTTTTCATTTTTTCAATACCTTCCTCACCCCCGAGCGCCATCTCGACTTGATAACCCTCTGTATGAAGAATGTCACGTATGACCTCACAGTTGTACTTATGATCATCGACAATCAGGATTTTCATTTTTTTGCTTTCCGATCCTGAACCAATAAAGTGCTCCTGCTGATTTGCCAGTTTGGCATTTGCCAGGGAATCATTCGCACTGTTTTTTTCAAGGGATTTCAGGATGGCCGCTTCCGGAGTATTTTCTGCCTGTCGGTCTTTTAGAGCCTGGTTCCCATCTTCCAACACAGGGGATGGGAATATGGACAGAACAAACTGGGTTCCCTTCCCTATCTCCGAGTTCACTTTTATCTGTCCCCCGATGATTTCAAGGTAGCGCCTGACAATTGACAGCCCCAGACCTGTTCCCTCATAACGACGGCTTTCATTGCCCTCGACCTGGAAGAACTCCTCGAAAATTTTTTCCTGATCTTCCAAACGAATCCCGATTCCGGTATCTTTTATCGATATGACCAGCGAATTGTCATTAGCAAGGAGAAAATCTATGGAGATGCTGTTTTTACGATTGGGATCCCTGAATTTGAAGGCATTCGCCAAAAGATTGCGAACGATTATGAACAGTTTTTCATGATCACTTACAAAAAAAGGATCATCCTCTGTCCGCCACGATTTGCTTATTGTAAGCTCACTATTGGTATTGGCAAGATTCAGGCCTTCTCCGATGACCTTCAACTCTTCAATAATTTCGTTGAGGAGGATTTTGGATGGATTGAGAGTCAGCCGTTTTTCACCCGACTTTGCAAGTTCAAGAATATTGTTGACCTGCGTTCTTAGAGAGGACGCCAGGGATTGGACTTTTACGATCTGGTTCATTACGACAGCGTCGACTTTTCCATAATGTTCCCGCTTTATAAGGTCAAGAAAGCCAAGAATGCCGTTGAGAGGGGTTCTAAGTTCATGGGATGTATTTGCAAATATCTGGCGCTTGATTCGATCTGAAATCTTGAGGTTCTCGATAGCCTCGGACTGTGCTATTTCCTTCAACTTTTTTTCAATCTTGATCTTTTCAGCAAGGGCAAAAGAGAACAGGAGTGTCTCGAAACCTAAGCCAATAGCAGGTGCATAGATTTCCATATTTGCAAAGAACTCCCCGTGTATTAACTGAAATCTGTGTAGCAACATCAACAGGCAGAGAATCAGTAGACCGCTCCACGCAATGATGATAAAAATAGCCTCCTTGACACCCTTCAGGAGTTTGAAGATAAATGTCATGAAAGCAAATGGGATGATCAACAGGAATATTACAACAACTGCAAAAGAACCAATTAGGTATATAAGGCTGCCGTGAGGCATTATGGTCATGACCAGAAAAAACACTGTAGCCCAGAAAAAACACCAATATGCAAAATAAATCAAACTATCCTTCCTGCTGAGCCTGAGGAATTTTCCCAGAAACCCCATACCCGAGAGCAGAGATCCCCCAAGGAGCCATGGTTGTGCCTTATCCATAAAAAGAAGGTTAAGCCATGGGTGCGCTTTATCTATAAAAAGAAAATTATCAAAAAATTGATAAAACAGACCATTCATGCACAACTGAAAGGACATTGAAAAGAGGACGTAGATAACATAAAAAAGATAGGCAGTATCGCGGATCGACATGAATATAAAGGAATTGTATAACGCCATGGCAAGCATCAATCCTATGAATCCACCGCTGAATATGAGATAGTATTGTTCATGTTCCATTAAAGCTGTTTTTTCCCATAATTGAAATGAGATGCTCATGGAAAGGTTCGAGTATCTTATAAAGACCTCGGTCTGATCATTTGGCGGGATTACAATTGTGAAAAGATAAGCACGGTGATCGACTCCTCTTGTGCTGCGGGGGTGGATTGTTCCGGTTTCGTGTCGTTCTATGATTTTTCCATTCCTTGCATAAACCAGATCGAGACGTTTGGCCCAGATGGTATCGATATACAAAATCCTCTCCAGTGGAACGCTGTCCGTGTTTTTCAGAAAGAAATGAAACCATATCTCCTTATCGAACATCATGCCGTAATTTGATGAACCGCCTTCAGCGGATTTCCATGGATATCCCCTGTCCGCCAGGACAACATCATCGACTTCAAGCTTCTTTTCTGTCATAAAATATGAGAACGATCTGATATCTGTTTTTTTATCAAGCGATGAGATCATAGTCGTTTCCGATGGCAGGGTTTCAGCGGATAAAGATCCGACGTTCAAGAAAGCCGCAAACAGGCTTGG
>JADFZC010000416.1 GCA_015232735.1 Oligoflexales bacterium
ATGACGAAAATAAGGGAAATCTTTTCCAATAACCCTGTCATTGGGCAGGGGAATCCTGATGTGACCGTTCATCCCATGACACGGGATGAGTGCAGGGAAAAACTCAAATTGAAATCGGTTTCCTACGAAAATCCCGATTTTGAGAGGATATGCGGAGCCAAATATATGGCACCGCTTTATAATCCGGCAAAGGAGAAGCCGGAGCAGGCGAAGGCGTGCATAGACCAGTTTGAATTTCCAAGTGTGCCATGTGATTATCCTGTTGTATGGGTCAAGGCAAAGGAGGCTGAGGAGATTTGCCAGGTCCTGGGGAAGAGGATGTGCGATGCCCATGAATGGGAGGGGGCGTGCGCCGGAAGTCTGGAGGAGCCGGATTACAGGTTTGACCTGGCAAAAGGGATTCCTCCGCATGCCGGATTCAATAGGATGAGAGATGCGCATAATAAAAAACACAGTCCGACCAAAGCCTGGAGTTACGGGCCTGAATTTAAAAAAGGGGTATGCGCGCAGAATAGCAAGAAGGCAAATGACTGCAATGGCGGCAACTGGCAGCATTGCGGTTCGAATACCTATCCTTCAGGGTCGTTTCCGGATTGCCGAAGCGGTCTTCAGGTTTATGACTTGAACGGAAATGCCGCGGAGCATATGAACCTGCCTCTGAATGAAAGTCAGATGACAAGCAAGGGCAGCAGGACTCTCGGACAGACGGAAATGAAGGGAAGCTGGTTCATATGGGACAAATTCCAGGCGCACCCCGACTGGTGCAGGTGGCGGGCCCCTTACTGGCACGGATCCGCGGTCATGATCGATCACAGCCATAATAATTATCATTTGGGATTTAGGTGCTGTAAAACGCTTAAATAGAGAGTCCTATGGTCGAAAGGCTTTACAACAGCGAAACAGATGAAGAGGTGAAAAGCGCCCTTTCGCCCATGTACGTGGATTTTGACAACTCGATACTCCGAAGCCCCCTGAGGGTTGAGGCGGCATTTGTCCTTTGCAGAAAAAACCTGCTCAGGTTTCTGAAACTTATACCTTCATATTTTTTTGATAATTCCGATTTTAATGAAAAGCTGTTTGAACTTGCTCCGATTAACATAGAAACTTTGCCGTATAATCAGGAGCTTATGACTTTTCTAAGGAAGGAGTATGAATCCGGAAGAAAGCTGATTATCGTGAGTTCCTATCCATTGTCATTTATCAGGAGGATAGGGGAATATCTCGGAATATTTTATGGAGTTCTAGCAAGTACATCATATGATCGGATTACCAGCAAGGTTATGGACTTGAGGCTGTCGCAGGAATACCCGGATGGAAATTACGCCTATGTTGGAAGCCATAAGAGAGATTTAAGGCTTTTTCAAAAATCCAGAGAGTCATATGCAGTAGATCCTTCATATTTTTTTAGGCGCCTTATTTCAGAAAATTCGAACATAAAAACTGTCACTACCGGTAAGAAAAGCGTTTATCACCAGATTTTGAAGGCATCAAGGCCGCATCAGTGGGTGAAGAATTTCCTCATCTATCTCCCTCTTCTCCTGTCAGGAGAAAATCCGGATGCGTCGAATTTCATATTATGCACCTTAGGATTCGTTTCATTCTGTTTCGTCAGTTCAAGCGTCTATGTTTTGAATGACCTTCTGGACTTGAATGCCGACAGGCTTCACCAGGACAATAAGAAACGACCTTTTGCCTCCGGAAATCTCCCTGTGACCTATGCTTTCATTCTGATACCAGTCTATCTTTTTTTGGGCATATTTTTTTCAATTCAGGTCGGTCATGATTTTTCAATTGCCATTTTTTGGTATTACATTCTAACATGCCTTTATTCCTTTGTCCTGAAAGAGGTTTCATTTGCGGACATACTTCTTCTTGCGTCTTTGTATACTTGCAGGATCTTTTCAGGGGCTCTCGCCGCACATGTTCCCCTTTCAAACTGGTTTTTGACCTTTTCGGGTTTTTTCTTTACAAGCCTGGCGCTTCTCAAACGGACGTCCGAACTTATCATTATTAAAAAATCCTCACGAATAAAACTGCAGAGAAGGGGATACTATATCGATGACCTTAATCAGATAGTAAGCTTCGGCACAACAAGCGGGTATATATCCGTTCTTGTTTTTGCTCTGTATCTAAGCGAAGAGAAATTCGGCAGCCAGTATCATAATCCAAGACTCCTTTGGCTCATAGGACCGTTCCTTATTTATTGGATAAGCAGACTGTGGCTCAAGGCGCAAAGGGGAAGAATGACATCAGATCCGATAGTGTTCGCTCTAAAGGACAAAAAAAGCTACGTCGTTTTTTTATGCATTTTCATCGTTTGGTTTCTGGCCAAGGTTGGCTATTATTAACGTTAAAAGAATGTTAACAGGCCTTAGGCTACTGTTGTCCCGGAACTACAAACATTCCAGCCGGTCTACCGGGATTGGGCAGCGAACCGTCGGCATTTGGAACATTGGCGATCATTTTCATAAAATTGCTGTATGTACTTGAAAGGGAACCTCCGACCCAGATGGCTATGATCTGCTTAGTGGCCTGTTCATCAACATATTTCAGCGTATATCCCAGCTGACCGGAAAAATCCCTGTAGGTCGCAGTCATTCCCGTGTTCGTCTCGCCATCCGTGATTATGATAATCGCATCCGCGCTGGCTTGCGCCGAAAACGCCTTCTCGATTCCCAGACAAAGGTTGCTGTCCCCGCCCGGTGTATGGGCGCTTAGAAGTTTTTTTCCCTTTTCCCCCCAAGGTATGTCCGAATTTGCCTTCTTCTCGACCTTCGGATAGAGGACGCTTCCTTCTCCCAGAAGATAGGAGTAAGCCGTGTCAAAAAGGACAGCGTTGAACTTCTGGTCGTTTTTCATACCATCGATGGCCCTGCTGAACTCGCTTTTAAGAAGTTCCCACCTGCTGTATCCCGATTTGTAACTGGCAAGGGCCATGCTTTCAGCCTTGTCAATAACAAAAATCACATTCCTGGCTCTTACAGTTGTGCCAAATATGGTAATGCTATCCTCCTTAAGGCTTTTAAAAACACCATAACTGTTGCCGCTCTGGGCAAACACATTGGGCATAAGAAAAAAGATGCCTGCCAAGAATATCATTGAGCCGCGAAACATGCTAGACCTCCATAACGTGTTAACATAAAAGGAAAAAGGATATTTAATTGAGTTTTCTGTTCGTAAGGGTTTTATTTATGTATTATTCTATCATGTAAAATCCGGGGACAGACATTTATGAGGAAATTTTATTTTTAAATGACCGGTTTAAGACGCTCGTCTTTAGGAAAGCGGATTTTTTTTCAACGCTGATTATGCCAAAATATTGGACCCACAGTCCAAAATCACATAACAGATGCGCTAGCTCCAGGCTGATTATCGGAGGATATGTACTTTCCGGCCGTGATGTGATAATAATGCTTGCCAGGGTCTTGGATCCGGGCGGTTGTATTCCATTGTTGCA
>JADFZC010000417.1 GCA_015232735.1 Oligoflexales bacterium
GCAATATCCCCAGGCTCAGTATCCCCAGGGCGGGCAATATCCCCAGGCTCAGTATCCCCAGGGCGGACAATATCCTGATGCAGGACAATATCCGCAGACCATCCAAAACCAGGGGATTCAGGATCCACAGGCTGTACAAAACCAGGGATTTCAGGATCCGCAGGCCGGTGCTCAAAATCAGGTTGCCAAGTAGGATGCCGGCAGAAATGGAGCAATGGATTCATGAGATATGATGATATAAACAATTTGCTTGAAAAGAAACCGTGGGTTGCTGTCATCATAACCCTTTTGGTGGTTTGTTCGTGTTTATCCATACTTTTTTTAAATTACGATACCAAGACAGATCCAAGTGCAAGTCCAATAGGCAAGGTTGCCCATAGAATGACTCAGAAGACACTTAAAACTTTACAGACTCATAAGGCTTTAAGGAGTCAGTCACTGGGGGAAATGAACAAACCATTTATAAATGAGCTGACCCTGGTCGAGAGTCCTGTGACAAACAAGCGTTATGTTCCGCTGTGCGCCAGATGCAATCTTCCCTTGAGAGCGGTTTCCCCGACTTTATTTGAATGCCCTGTATGCAAACAGAGGGCACTTGTCGGCGACCCTGAAAATGGTGTAGCTATGTATCATGTACATATTGCGCAAGGTATGTGCCAACAGGGGGGAGATCCAAACAGCTGCCCCGTTCATGGGAGCTATTTCTGCCCGGTATGCCAGAAGATTGTGGCTCCAAACTGGGGAAGAAACGGCGCACCATTATGCCCATACTGCAATAATAATGTTCAACTTAGGTAAAGGATCGAAACGGATATGTTAAAGCTTTTCGTAACAATTCTTCTGTGCGTCGCCGCAGTGGTTTTTATCATTCAGAATTCCGCCCCGGTCGAAGTGATTTTTCTGTTTGGGAGTCCTGTAAAGATTCCACTGGTATTTTTGCTGCTGATCTTCTTCATGGTTGGTTATGTTCTGGCCTACCTTTTGGATTTAAAAAAAGAGGTCAGGCTTAAAAGGACAATAAGGAAATTGAAAAATAGACTCAACATGGCAGAAAGCGGCGGCGCTGTTGTTGAAGATCATGTTTCTCGTTAAACCTGAAGAGTTAGACCTTGATGGGAGTGTTTGATGCAAATCGAGGAAAAGTGCCATAAATGTCATCAGAAGACCTTTTCCATACAGCTCAGTGCTTCTTTTGTATTGACGATGCTGAAAATTATTGTGGGTCTGTCGGGTAATTCAAAATCCCTTATTGCGAGCGCCCTGCATTCTCTCATGAATGTTGTCACGTCATTTGCAGTTTATATCTGCCGAAAATTCACCCATCGTTCCATGGACGACGATCATCCTTATGGATACGGGAAAACTGAATTTCTGGTGGCGGCGGTGGTCAGTGCATTCATTATATTGGCCACGATAGCCCTGGTAATACAGTCCGTACAGCATTTGATACATATCGTATCGCCAAGGCCACCGCATCTCTATACCATTGTTGTCGCAGTGATCTCTATACTTTCAAACGAACTGCTCTTTCGCTATTTGAGCTGTGTCGGAACAAAGTTCAATAGCGCGACAATAATAACAAGCTCCTGGGGGGTAAGATCGGACAGTTTGACTTCCGTGGCGGTTATCATAAGCGTTGTTGGCGCGAACATGGGATGGGTCCACTTTGATGTGATTACGGCTCTGATCGTCGGCATTGTGATTATTGCGGGCAGCGGCAGGTGTTTTTTTCATGCCGTGGGTGGACTTATGGACAGGGCTGTCACCGGCGAGCAAAGGGAAATGATTATTCAGGCAGCCGAAAGTGTTCATAGAGTAAAAGTCAGGGATTTGAGGGCTCGTTTTGTCGGGCCGAAAATTTGGGCCAATATCAATATCGAAGTGATGGGGGATTATACGGTTGAAGAGTTCGACCGCATAGCCTTCGATGTAAAAAAGAAAGTCCTTGAATTGAACAGCAGTGTTGAAAACGCATTGGTTGGTTATAAGCTATGTTAAAGACGGCAACTAATTTCTATCGGATTACGACGATAGGGAAAAATAAGAATTTCCTGTTCGGTTTCTATTTTTTGGTCTTAACCTTCTCATGTCTTTATGTCGAATTTTATCAGAGGTATTATCATATAAATCTATCGTCTCCGGAACCCGCCCAGATTTTTTCCGGACAGATTTTTTCCCTTTTGGTCCTGTTGGCCGTTTGCGTTGTCGTTCAGCAGAATCTGGTAGACAGCCTGTTTGCTTTTTTTGTCGGTACCCTGGTCATGCTTATTGGCGGCCACAGGATCGGTTTTTATGATTTTAAGGCAACTATCCAAAGCATCAATGTAACTACCATATCGTTGATGTTTGGTATGGGGGTTGCTTCTATAACGCTTACTGAGTCGGGGGTTTTTGTTTTAATCTGTAATAAACTAATAAAAATGTTCGGGCGCAGCAATTACGCATTATTCGTACTGCTCTGCCTTTTTTCTTTCGTTTTTTCACTTTTTTTAAATAACATGGTCTCCCTGATGCTCGTTTTCCCCATTACGGGAATACTGACAAGAACTTTGAAATTGAATATTCTGCCCTTTATTGCCGGCGAAGTCATTGCATCAAGTTTGGGGGGATCATCCACCATGTTGGGGGGATTTCCCACTTATCTGATTTCTACATCACTTAAAATCCCGTTTCTTACATTTTTAAAAATATTGTTTCCAATCTGTTTCATTAATCTGATCTTTGTATTTTCCTATTTTTTTACCAAAGTCGATTTCGATGACAGGTCAAGGGAGAAGCTTGTAATAGAACTTCCTTCTGTAACTGTTGAAAATCCAGGGATAGTATGGGTACAGGTTCTGATTTTATGTGCGATGATCGGATTGTTTATGATCAGTTCTATCCATCCCGGGCTTGTAGCGTTATGCGGCAGTTTTATAATGTATACCATAGCTCCCCGGCATGAAAATATTCTTGAAAAAATAAGCTATAGGGATATTGCCTTTTTTTTTTTTTTTTTCGTCTTTGTCGGCGGGATTACTTCATCCGGTCTTCCACAGGCGGTTATAGATTTTCTATCCTATTTGACATTTGGAAACAAGTTCCTGCTTGCCATCCTGTTCATGTGGGTGGCGTGTTTTGTCGCGCTGTTTATGGGGGCTGGACCTACTTCTTTGATATTCATGCCATTTTTTTTAGGAATTCATGTCAATTTTTCCGAGGAGCTTCTCATATGGTCGCTCCTTCTGGGAGTGTGTGCGGGATCGAGCGGGACTTTGGCCGGTACGTGGGGAAATCCCGCGCTTTCCGACTTTATCCAGAAATCGGCCCGGAGGACCGGCTTGAAAAAGCGCAGTCAAATATCTAAAGATTATTTACAGTACGGGATGCCTGTAGCATACTTACAGCTGGTGACTTCAACGATATATGTTACGATTTTATATCTTATGGGTGTCTGAATGCTTCATTGCCATGATT
>JADFZC010000418.1 GCA_015232735.1 Oligoflexales bacterium
GGTTTTGAGGATCAGGATCTGTCATATTCAAAATTTTCATCCTCCTCGTTGTCAGCTGCCCTGTTTTTTGAAAGGTGATCCGAAAGTTTTTTGCGGTTTTCGAAATAATCCATGTTTCCCGGATCGTCTTTCCGGCAGATATCAGAGAATCTGCACAGGCCGCAATCGGTGATGTCCGCATAGAAACGCCTTTCATCAAGGAGGACATCGGTTTCCCTGAACTCCCATAATGATTTGAAAGCCTCCACGGCGGCACTTATGAGCGGCGTCTTTTTCGTGGCAAGACCCATTGCTATCGCCTTGTCTCGTACATCATCGCCGACGCCTCTTGGCTCCCATTTTCCCTCGATTATGTTCCAGTAGCCTGCGATGACTCTGCCGAGCGGGTACTGCATGCTCAGGCTTTCAAGGGCTGCTGAGTAGAAGGCAAGCTGCGGAGAGGTCCCCCGCTCAACTTCTCCCCTGGATGGAATGCTCTTTCTCTTGTAGTCGCAGATTATATGCAGATCGTCCATTCTCTCGATGCTGTCGACCATCCCCTCAAGTTCCCTCCTCCGCCCGAGAATGGAAATATGACCGGTCCGGTCGGCTTTTCCCGAGACAAACCTGAACTCCCTGAGCCCGTTGTGGATCATGGAAATACCGTTTCCAAAACATTTTATAAGATGCCTTGCAAATGAAGGCCACGAGTGGCTCTTCAAATGATAGAACAGCGGGGTGCCGGCGATGTTTTCGGGGGCAAGCCTTTCGGTCAGGGAAAGAAGGCGCGACAGGGCAAGGTCGTAAAAAGATCCCGCGTCCAGCTCTGCAGGAAGATCCGAAGTCACCCGCTCGCCCCTGAAATGGGAACTGAAAAACGCCTCCAGGATTCCGTGGAGCCACTCCCCCTCCTCCCTCCTGTCCTCATCCTCTCCGGGTATTACGAGATCCGACAGCATGAGCCTCGACAGCAGGAATCTGTAAGGGCACTTTATAAACGTCTCCAGCGAGCTTGCGGACATCGTCTTGAGAAATGAGCCTAAGTCCGCTTCGATCAAACCTTCAGTGTCGATATCCATGGCTTTTTGCGGCAGGTCCTGCGGGACTTCCCGTGAAGGATCAAGGCCGCACAGGATGACGGATGGATCGAAATCGGGATTTCTGGATATGGAAAGCCCCTCGCACTCTAGCTTTGAGATGAATCTTGATTTTACGAGCGGACCGTCGTTGTCCTCCCTAGCCCTGAAAAGTTCAAGATGCGGTATCCTTTCGCGCAGAAGCGAGAATGTCAGATCTTCCATGGCTTCAAGCGTATTCCATCCCGGAAGGCCTGTCTGCCTCTTCAGGAAGTCATCCAGAAGATCATCCCTTGGAAGCCCCTTGGGAAAACTGCCTTCGTTGCATCCAAGCACGAGAACGGCGTGAAACGGCATATGCCTTGCCTCGGAAAGGCCCAGAATCTGGACGCCTTCAAGAGGTTCGCCTGTAGTGTGGATTTCCGCTTTCAAGAGCTGTGAAACTATCGCCTTCATGAATTCCCCGGGAGTGATGACATAGTTCAGGTTCTCAGCGGCGATTTGAAGGGACGCAATGAACTGGTCGGTCACTTCCATCATCGTGGCTGCGTGTTCCATTTCGTTCTCATTGGTTTCGAATGGCTGGAAAGTCGAAATAATATTTTCAAACTCCCTAACGCATTCAATGAAAGGCTGAGGCGCCTTCCGCCTGCCAGAGAACAGTCCCATAGCATCAAGCACCATTGAGACGGCGCTGCCCGCCTCTCGGGACAACCCTCCGTTCAGGGTGCCGTCTCTGCCTTCCAGGGTTTTAAGTCTGCTGATTTCGCTGACCAGCATTGTCCTGAGAGTCCTGTCGTCGAAACCTGAAAATATTTCATTTTTGAGAAGCCATGTCACGGTAGTCCCGGCTGTCGCTAAATCCAGGAAGTGTCTCGCCGTGCCTGCGCCAAGTACGAAATCAGAGAGTTTTTTCAGCCAGACACCCGCCGGGGTGGAACCAAGGGGAAATTTTATTGCCAGATTGACCTTTAATCCCATCTCCCTGGTCAGGCTCTTCAGCAGGGGGCCGTAGTCGGATTCGCTTGTGACCAGGATGGCGATTTTTGACGGGGAAATCCCCTGGCTTATAAGTTCCTTGCAGCGGACAAGGGCGAGGGCCGATTCAGCCAGAGGCGTTCCTGCGTTATTTACGATGACGGCAGAAGCCGATTTCCTGCCGGATGGCGCCGGACAATCGAGACCGGCGGCGCCGGCAAGCATTTTCGTAAGCGCCGAAAGGGGACTTTCGGAAACATCGTCCAGCGGGTCCTCGTGCATCCAGAAATGGACGTTTTTCATTTTTATCAGCCTGGAAAGAAGAGGCTCCAGCGATTTCAAAACCGAGGTGAACCCTATAAAATAACACTCATGATACGGCAGAGCTCCTGGAATATCGAGTTTCTCGGCCAGGTATCCGGCAGCGTTTACCGTCGCCATGGTCTGGCTGGAGAGACCGAGGCCTGAAAGCGTCGCATTCAGCCTTTCGGTAATCTCCTCCATCTCCGAAATCCTTTTGACAAGGGACGAAAGGTGCGTATCGCTTTTGTGTATGTCATCCGAAAGAGCGTTTTTCAGAAGGGTAAAGGCGTGGAGGCCGATTCCCGCGCCTGTTATTTCAGAAAAAAAGAGCCTTATCTCTCTTTCATGTCCCGCCATGACATGCTTCATGCCGCCTTTCTGGATTATCGATCCCAGTATGATGTCGATAAGAAAATCCGGACAGCATTTCTCCCTGGGATATCCCGAATTTTCCCAGATAAACTGTTCCAGTGTCATGGTTTTGGGAGGGAAGCATGCGCCAAGTTCGACGGCAAGCGCGGCATTGAACGCTGTCACAAGCCTTTGCGTCGGAAGGATCACAAGGCTCTTCTCAAGAAGAGAGAGGTCAAGCGAGGCGAGTTTTTTTATCAGAGCCGTTATAAGGCAGGTATCTGGGGAAAAGATCGTAAGTGCCGGATCAGCGTGCTGATGAGTCATTAAAAAAAGAACCTCGCTAATAACAGTCGAATCAAATGGAAAAACATGTTAAAACCAAGTCCTGTTTTATAGTTCAATCCATCGGGGAAAACCATACTTTTGTACCTAAAGGGGGTTGTCCATGGGACGCGCTGTGGTTTTATTATCATACATATCAATCACTTTATTGATTGCGGGCTGCCAGTTAAAAAAAAATAAAAAAGAGTTGACACCCGCCGAGCCGCCCCCTGCCCCGTCTGAGGAGGCAAAAGCCCCGACGGCGACGGCAACCGGTACGCCTTCCGCCCCGCCCTCGGCATCGAACGCACCGAAGGATCAGAAAGATAATGCGGAGACCTTTCCGGTGATAGCTGTCATATCAGGTTTTCCCGTAGGCGAATCCGCCGCGACGCAGCTTTCCGTGAAGGTCAAGGGCGATAATGTGGAT
>JADFZC010000419.1 GCA_015232735.1 Oligoflexales bacterium
CTTCTTGGTGGATTTCAATGGAAATGGCGATTTGCATTTATATCACGATATCCTGCCTAAATCATGTTTTAATCTAGGCCATTTTAAAAAGAAAATGGAAGACATGATCCAAAGCAAAAGCTTGCTAAAAAAAGCGTGCAACGGTGGATTTTGGGAGGGCTGCAGCAGTCTCGGTGCTATCGAGGCTGTAGAGGGACATTCGTCTCAGGCCAAATCATTGTACAAACAGACCTGTGACGGTGGCGCTTCAGTCTGATGTTATAACCTTGGTGTTTCTGAATTAGTGATAGGAAATAAGACTGAGGCCAAATCTTATTTTAAACGTGCGTGTGATCAAGGATTTTATGATGGATGCTTTAATCAGGCTGTCATGGAGGAATATAAAGGAAATATGGTTGAAGCTGAATACCTTTATATCAAGGCCTGCAACGAGATATAACTAAAATATCTCACAAGATTTTCCGCAATTTAGGATCATCGATATCGCGTAAAAAATACATGGTGGTTATTATCTTGCTAAAAAAAATACTAAAATCCCAATTCTGATACATTTTTTGCATTTTTTTTTTTGTTTTCAAGTGCCTCATGATCTCGTGAAAAATTTTTTCGTAATTGTACTCCTTAGGCGTGATGGTTTCGAGGGTATGCCGGATAATATATTTCTTAATGTCGTTTGAATCAGGATTTAAATCAGATTGTGACTCATATTGTTTTATTCCAAGCTGGAGAGCTGATATCAATGTTGAAACGGGGTCTTCCTCCGGGCGGCAGGAATTTACCATCCCTTTCGCCGGGTACCGATCGAAAATTTCGTCGGTGATCCATTTTAGAAAAATTAACGGCGTATTGGCTCTGACTGAAGAACGGAATTCATTCATAGTGGAATATTGCACCAATTTCCTTTCTTCGAATGACTTGGCCTTGACAATTTTTTTTATTACGCAGTAAGTTTTTCGAACGGACGCTTCAAAATTCTGTCGTAAAAGCATAGAGACGGTATAGATTGGATCCTTTTTTAATGTATAGGCTAACAAAATACCCAATTCGTGCGGATTGAAAAATTTTTGATACTCACCCTTCGAGAAGTAGTGATGAGCACTCGAGGACCTCGTATGAGAAATAATGGGCACCTCTTCTCCGTTTGGACTCAAATATTTGACCGCTTTTTCATGATGGTTCGATAACGCTTCCTGGTTGTAGCCGATGGCCTTCAAATTGGCATGGACTATATCGCTAGAAATATCATAATAATACATTTTTCGTCTCCCTTTTTTTCACCTTTGAACTTTCAAAATTGGCTATATATCCTACAAAAGAAGACTGGATGTCAACATATATTCAATACAAGCTTTTTATAAGTAATTTAATCAACATGTTATAGCACATTAAAATAATGGTAAATAATGGTGCACAAATATTGCACAGTGGCGATTTTTCGCTTAGAGCCTCGCCTGATAAATTTCAAATGACTGCATAGGCTGCCGCGAATCCATGGTTTTCGGCTTAGAATTAAGTCATGGACTTATCCTCGGAAACTCATCAGATCTGGAAGGATAAAAGATAAAATTTTTGGAAAATGCTGTGTTGCTGTTTGTTATCTAACATTTGATACAACCGAAAATTAAACATAGAAAAGCCGAAGTCTGAACATGCAACAGTTTTTTTTAGGTTGAATGATATGGCGAAAGAAAAGTTTGCTTTCGATTGCCTTGCTTATTTAGCAGCAAAGCAAGGCTCCACAGTGGCCATTAAATTGAATGGCACAATCCCGTCATCCTTACGATCCCCCGGAGATCACCATGAGAAATTTAAGAAATGACTTGTGAATTTACCATAGACTTCCATAATGAAAAAAAATAATTTTGATACCGTTGTATTAGGGGTGATATCTTTTTTTTTAAATATGTGGGAAATATAACTAAAAAAAATGAAAAGCAACACGTATAAAACCTTGTTCAGATCCACGCCTAAAAAGTATGCCGACATTGATGCAGCGTTGTCTGAAATTATTAGGAGGAATCACGATCCATTGAAATGGATCGTCGATATCATAGACCATGATGCATTCGCGGTCAGACTTTTAAAAAAGCTCATAGACAAGAGATTTGATCTTCATGCTATAAATGAATGCCTTTGCTGGGCGAGTGCAAATGGCCATATTGACACTGTGAAGTTATTATTGAAAAAAGGAGCAAACGTCCATGCAAAGAACGAATATTCTCTTAGAATGGGAAGTAGAAATGGACATTATGAAGTTGTAAAGCTACTTTTGGCATGGGGAGCTAATATCCGAGCCTTGGATGAGGAGGATGCCAGGATTATTAGTCTAGCAAGTGCAAATTGCCAATTTGAAGTTGTGAAGACTCTGCTGGGACATGATGCCAATTTTAACTCCACGGAGGAGTATGCACTTGGCCGAGCGAAAGAAAAGGCATATTTTGATATCTTAGAATTATTTAAAAGGTATAGCTGATTTTTATTCCAATTCCTGCATGAGAAAGTGCCCATTCAAATCCTTCTATGCTTATATCGATCGCGAAAATATGTTGCTGTCCAGGTATAAGCCCCCATCCGGAACGATACATCATCCAGAGGAAGGAGGGTTTGATCCACCGTCATACGATTTAACCGAAAGGCCGGAGAACCCAATTTTCCGTTTTTCAGCACAAAATCAGTGATTTCATCACCGAACGCCTGGTAAATTCGTATTGATTTTTCGTCATACATAGCCCTTATCTTGCGAATCTTCAGCCACTCCAGTTGCGTCCCTTTTTTATTGACGATCATTCTTTGGAGTTACTTTTATTGACTCATTCACATAATCAAATTCCATATCCAATTCCATATTGTTTTCTTCATAAACAATGGTCCCAGTCATTCGTCCTGCTGAAACGGGAAAACAGCGATGCAATGCTGTCGTTTGAAATTTTATATTTTTGAAGTCTAAAGAGATGGCTGTTCCATCTTCCAACATCGTATTTATTTTTGCAGATTCAATTGTGACATCATTCAACATATCCGTTGAAAAATTCTTACTGATATTCAACTCCATTTTGGTTTTAACAATCAAAAAATGATCCTTCCTATCCTTATCCCTGGCATCCAGAGTTTTTGCATAGGTTGCATATATCACCATCTGCTCCTCTCCTGAAGCCGGTTCACCTGAAAATTTGGGCCAGTTGATATTGGATGATCCTTTAACAAGTGAACTTCTAAGGATGACCGGATTATAATTTCCCGCGACCATCTTTTCATAGAGACGGAGATTTTCCATTATGACAATCTTTTTTAAACCGGTTGCAACCACGTCACGAGAATCTATTTTGACATATGGCTCGCCGTTTTTACATGAGATTTTTCCATTACCGTAGCTCCATGTCGAGTGCCCATTCAGACTCCCTCTAACTGTCGTGGTTACAATTTTTTTCTCAGGATTAG
>JADFZC010000420.1 GCA_015232735.1 Oligoflexales bacterium
ATTGGCCAGAGCCCTGCGTTTCATCGATCTCTGGCCCGTGGAATGCGCACCTGAATGATGGTTTTCAGGTGTATTTTCCAGAGGGGCCGCATCTGCCTTTTCGCTTGTTCCATCGGATTCAACTTTCATTTCAAACCGCCATTTTTCAAATTTTTTTACCATAATATTATGGCATTTGTGGCGGTAGGTTCCAAACGGATTTTTTTTAAGTCTCAAAAAGGGCAGCTGTCTCTTTAATGTCAAGCCGGATGACATATCTTACGTAAGAATTGAATTGACGTTCAACACCATAAAAACCGAGGTCACTAAGATGCCGTGATTTTGCGTCAATTTTTTCCCGACCGGGGAAAAACCGAGGGTATAAATCTTGCATCGGATAACTTAACAAAACACAGACATCAAAAGTGCATAATATGGAATATTTTTTTATGATTTGGAAAAAAAGGGGTCATTTATGAACAATTATGGAATTACCTTTTCCGCAGTCATCATGCTTTTCATGACTTCCGGATGCTATAGAAGAGCTACCTGCGCCTTCGAGGGCTGTCCCCATCCGGACAGGGTGACAGTTTTCGGGTCTTCTGAAAAAAACACGACCCCCGATGCAAACGATACCCTGTCAAATGACAGTGCGCCCAAATCCTCGGACTCTACCGCTCCCGCTCCCGACAACAGCGCAAAAATAGATGAACTTAACAGTCAGATCGCAGCCCAGGATCAAAAGATCAGGGATATGTCCGCAAGCTATGACCAGCTTTCAAACAGGATAAACTCGATGGAAAACAGGACATCGGGTGTCGAGACCAGCCAGAGGTCGGAAACATCAAAAATAGAGCAGCTCGATCAAAACATCAGACAGAACCAGACTGCAACGGAAGAAAACAAAAAACAGATTGAAGAAATTAAAAAGGCAATTGCCGACGACATCGCGGGCCTTCAGAACAGCATAAATACCGTGGGCGCGGCTTTGGAGGAACAGGATCTGAACCAGGCTATTTTCCTGGACGGTCTCAAGGCGCTCATGTCAAGGCTGAAGGATATCGAGGCGTACAACGTGGCGCTATACCAGTGGGCCTCGGAGACAACGAAAACAATTTCGGATCTTGTCAGCGAAATATACGGTCCTTCAGGACTCCGGGATCGAATCTCCAGCCTTGAGGAGACACTTGCAACAAACAAGGAGCTTGCCGATTCAGAGATCAGCGACATCAAAAGCGATATTGAAGACCTGAAAACGAACATACCGGTCATGATCGACATGGCAAACCAGTCGCTGAAGGTTCTCATGGAAGACAAAATATCAGACATCTCCGAAAAGGTTGAAAACATGGAAGGAGAGGTTGCCGCGTCCTGCAAAAAGGCCGACGATGACACCCATACATTTGTGGTCGCACAGAGATACCACTCGGTCAAGCATCGTATCGTCCTCAACTACGTCGATGTAATCTGCAACAACAATCTGTACAAGGTCGTTGTTCCCTGAAAAACCGTATAGGGGTTTATGGACATGGCAACAGGAAAAAACTGACAAAGAGGTTGAAATGAACATCCAGCTGAAAGAAGAGATCAAAAGGAATTTTTGCGCCGTGCTCGCCGCATTTACTGCATTTTCCTCACCTTCGTTCGGCGAGAGATATTCGGTCAAAAAAGGGGATACCCTTTCCCAAATAGTATCAAAAAAACTCGGCAAACCCGTTTACGGCAAAAAGGGCAAGCTCGGGAAAGTCATCAGGCTGAATCCTGACATCAACAACCCGGACCTGATTTACCCGAATGACATTATTATCCTTTCAAACGAGGATGAAACAAAGGCCAAAGCCGCACCCGGCATAAGCGGAGGAAAACCAGCTGCTGAAAACATTCCAAAGGTCGTCGAACCTGAAAATTCAACGGTAGCGCCACATGAAAAAACAGCCGATCTTCCATCCGGCGCCCCTGCCGGAAAGAATACAAACCGGATTTCCGCTGAATTCATAAATTCATTCTCAACAATAACGGCCGATTCAAAGGATGGTGTTTTCGCCACACGGCTGAGATCAAACGACAGTCTTGGCCTCAAAGTCACATTTTCACATGAATGGAACGAAAACTGGAATACATCCCTGTTCGTCGAAGGACTCAGGTCGTCCTTCAACGATACCATCGACAACAGGCTGGAAGGTCCGGAGCATCCCCTCAAGGCGTTCGGACTCTCCGCAAGATACAGGCTTTCAGACAATCTTGCGGTCATCGGCCAGACCGAATCGAGACAGCATTTTTTCATAGTCGCAAAATCCGCTTCACAGCTGACGCTTACCCCTGTCTTCATAGACAGCTATGGGCTTAAGATTGAAAACGTCTTCATGCGCGGCGACAGATACAAAATAGGCCATATGGCGGGCGTGAGCGAACTCAGCGTGGGCGAAGGCGAAGGGACGAGGATAGACAACGGATACAGCGGAGACTATGCCCTCTTCACCGAATTGAGTCTGACCGATGATTGGTCTTTCAGCGGGAAAATGTTCGGCATTTACCGCAAACAGAACTCACGGGAGGTGAATCAGACCGACAGGGAGATCGGTTTCAGCATCGGCATCGGCAGAGGTTTTTAAATGTCTTCCTACAATTCAAAGCATGCCCACATCCCGGCACGCAGAAGCATCTCCCTGAAAACAGGAGTTAAGAACGCAGCTTTTTCATGTCCAGGCATAAGATATGCGACCCTGCCTCGGTGAAGATCAAAAGTCCAACCGGCACTCATCCTTCTGCCGTCAAGCTCATAGTGGAGAAGGTGGTGCATCCTTTGCACGGCATCTGGCTCGAATTCGTATTGGTATGGCTCTTCGACCATCCTGAATCCATCAAGATCCCTCGTTATGGGATGCCTGGGTTCTGCAATGATGAAATTCAGCTCCTGAATTGGCGGATGGCCCGTAAACCTGGCACCGACCAGCCTTCTATAGCCTTTTGTCTTCTGATACGATATTCCGTTATGTACTGCAAGAAATCCCTTTCCCCCCTCGACAAATGACACGAGACCTGCGAGCTGACCTTCGGGAATATCCCTTTCCCAGCAGTCGACATACGATATGCAAAGATCGTATTCCCCAAGTCTCCCTGTCTCCAGAATGGAATGGTCTCCTGTAACCTCGACATCGATTTCAGATTCGAATATTTTAATTATTTCATCCTGGACACATCCAAGAGGATGATAGGGGGCATCGTGATAATTGCCCAGAAGTATCGCTTTTTTTCTTCCCATCTCAAATTCCTTCCAATATCGGGACAAATCTACTAAGATCCTCGCAGGAAGTCAAAAGGCCATTTCATTTCCATCCTGGTCGATAAAGACAGGTCTGGCGCCCGCCGTCCTTTTAACATCGAGGATAAGGGCAAGAATCTTCCTCGCGGGCTCCTCGGGCGACCGCGGGGCAAGGCTGTCTACCTCCCCCTTCA
>JADFZC010000026.1 GCA_015232735.1 Oligoflexales bacterium
TTTCCGTCTTCAATATGACCTGATATTTATAATGAATTTTCTGCTTGTTTCTGGCATCCAGAGATTTTCTATGAAATACGACTGTTGGCAGACCACCATTTTCAAGTCCCAAAGCCTTTTCAAGTGATCGCCTGATATAGGCGCCATGATCCTTTTCATCAACGGGCACCCTGATATCCCTGACTAATATGGACATAACAAAATTACCCAAAAAACTTCATGATATTGTTCCCAGCTGGGATGTAATAAGACTTCCGCAAAGTTTATATAGGATTCTGGCTCCTACGTTCGCATCGTACTGGCCGCTGCCGGCCGATGAAACCTCACAGAGATCAAAACCTATTATCTTTCGTCCAGACAGGGCTACCTCATTTAAAATATATATGGCTTCCTGATAGCTAAAGCCTCCAGGCACCGGTGTTCCCGTACCGGGACAATACTCAGGTTCAAGAACATCTATATCAAAAGACAAATAGACTTTTTGCGGAAGCATCGACAAAATTTCCCTGACGATAGCGGCAAAAGACTCTCCGCTGGCCTTTCGTTTGAATATTTCCTCTGAATAGCAGGTGTAAACACGATCTCCAAACATCTGCGCATATTTGAATTCAAATAAGCTATAATCCCTTATTCCTAAGGATACCAGTTTTTTCACTTGAGGAATATCATTCAGCACATTGTACATGATTGACGCATGAGAGAATATAAAACCCTCATACTTCTCTCTCAAATCGTGATGCGCGTCAAAATGCAGGACGCCAAAACCCTCAACATTATGCTGGGCAATAGCTTTGATAAGTCCATAAGGTACACTATGGTCTCCGCCCACAACAGCTACAAACCTGTTTTTTTCAATAAATGTTTTTGCAGTATCGTATACATACTCATTCATTTTTCCCGATGCTTCATTTACGAGATCAATACAAGAATCAGTGCTCTGAACCCCTCTCTCAATTTGAGTGATGACCTGGCTGGCGATCCCCCTTGTCTCATCGGAAAGCCTCTTGATTTTTGAATCGGACGGCAGCATATAGATTCCCGCACGATATGGAAGGCCGAAAGTAACATCCGTCAGGTCAAGAAAATGACTTGCCGCCATTATTTTATCAGGTGCCATGGAGGTACCTCCTCCATAGGAAACCGTAACCTCCCATGGAACAGGAATTAATATGAGTCTGGCATCTTCATCAGTTATTGTCGCCCCGAAAATATTGGAGTTTTCATTAGGAGGATTTCCGGCGTCCATCGCGAGAAATATCTTTTCAAGCCTGTCATCCATTTCAGTCTGTCCCCCAAAGCATTAAGTTATCCCCAAATACATGTAAAGGTCATCTTCCTTCCAGACGGGAATTGAAAGCTGTTTCGCCTTTTTCATCTTTGATGAGTCCGATTCATCTTCATTGCAAATCAGGCAAAAAGTATTTTTTGAAACTGAGGAACCTGCTGTCCCGCCATGTTCCCTTATTAAATCCTCGATTTCAGATCTTGGTTTTGAAAGTTTCCCCGTTATGACAACCTGTTTGCCTGACAGTTTGCCATCACGATTACTCCTGTCCAATTCAGGTCCTCTAGGCAACACCCCTAATGACAGAATTTTCTCAATCAAGGGACGTTTTGTCTTGAGGGCTGCAACTATCTGTTCAGCAGACTTCTCTGCAAATCCCTCAACAGCTTCTATTTCCTCTCTTGTCGCTTCCAGTATTCTTTCCAGCGACGGAAAATGCTGCAATAACTTTTCACAAGATGAAAGTCCAACTCCCTCTATCCCTATCCCGCAAAGGAATCTTGCAAGGGAAACCGATTTGCTTTTTTGGATATTGTTAAAAAGTTTTTCCGCCAGCTTGTCCTTTGTTCCTGGAAGCTTCAAAAAATCTTCCTTTTTCAACAAATACAAATCACAGCATGTTTTTATAAGGCCATATTCTATCATGTTTTCAAGACGCTTCTCGCTTAAATCATCTATCTCAACATATTCAATCCAGTTAAGTATCCCTCTAAGTATCTGGGCCGGACATGAATCCTGATTGGGGCATCTCAATCTAACGCCGTCAAATGACAACCTTGCACTGCACGACGGACAATTATCAGGTTCACTTGCCTTTCCTGAAACCCGATTAACCACTCCGAGAAATTTTGGTATTACTTCGCCAGATCTGATTATCTCGATCTCATCGCCAGCCTTAAGGTTGTTATTCCTTACATTGAGGCAGTTGTGAAGGGTTACATTTGTTATCTGAGCCCCGCTCAATTTGACAGGTTCAATCACTGCAACAGGTGTGACAATGCCCAGTCTCGACGTCGACCATAAAATTTCCTTAATTATCGAAACACCTGTCTCTCCCTGCCATTTGAACGACATTTTGTATCTTGGATGATGGGATGTGTTTCCAAGTTCTTCATGAAGTGATGTATCATTGTAGGTAAACACAGCACCATCTATCAATAAAACCTCATCATCCATCTTCTCCCTTACCCTATCAAGATAGGATTCCACCTCTGATTTCGATTTCAAAAGAGAAACGCCCGGAAGTCTGAATCCTCTTTCCGTTAGCCACTTAAACTTTTCCATCTCTGTCGAAAAGCCCGTCTTTCGTCCGGGAAAAATCACATCAAAAGCAAAAAATCCAAAAAATCGCGCAAGTTCATAGTGGGTCTTTCTCCCGAGGATACCCGCAACAATATTCCTGGGATTAGTTGGAATTTCAAGATTTAATAGATCCATTTCCCTGGACAGCTCTGAAAACCTTTCCTGTGAACAGTAAAGTTCGCCCCTTATCTCCAGATTTGCCTCATCCGGAAGTTTGGGAATCAAATCGCTGACCCACCTGGCCTTTTCAGTCACATCCTCCCCCACTTTTCCATTCCCCCTTGTCTTTGCCAAGGTTATCCTTCCGCCCTGATATATTACACTAAGACTGTTGCCATCTATCTTCCAGGTTCCCACAACCGCATGGGAATCAAGCCAGGAAAATAATTCCTCACGTTGATAGCACTTCTGAAGCGAAAGCATCGGTTCATCGTGTGTGATTTTTCTTTCCCTGGAAATGGTATCTGTGCCGACAAAAGACAGAACCGGATGATCGGGTGCCATCAACCTCAGTTCCTCTTCCAGCCTATCGTATTTGTTATCGCTGATTTCAGACATGCCGGAATAATACAACCGCTTATGACGCATTATCTCCTGAGACAGAAATCCGACTCTTTCAGAATCATATTTTTCAAATCCCATACATACCTCTCTTTTCATTATCAAAGCCTTCGCCATATCGAAAGAAAAATTTCCGGATCGCCTGAGGTCCCCCTCCCTAAACCTCTCGGCCCGGCTGAAACCAACGTGAAATCTTCAACAAAAATATCGAATAAATCGACAAACTGTGAAGAAATTCCAGAATCACCCGATTCCGAATCACACCCCGCCAGGGTATGAACCCCAAGAAAAAGCCCTCCAGAGGTCAGTTTCCTTCCGCAAGCCTTGATGTACTTCCTTCCATCAGAATTAAATAGCCTTGAAAGACTTCCATAATCAAAAACCGCAATAAAACAGGCTTCTTCAAATCCTGTTTCCTGAGACAGATTATCTGGAGGCCATTCGCAAAAAACTTCCATTTCATATTCCAGCCTCTTGAAAAGATGAGCAAACAATGAGGCAGCTTCTCTGTTGACAAGAATTTTCCCTGATGACGGGATTGCTCCCTCGATTTTAGCAGTCTCAAGCAGCTCAAAAAATAGTGAGTTTGGAGTCTCCATTGATTCTTTCTCTCAGCTTGACCCTAGCCGAAAAGGTCTGACTCTTCGTTAATCGTCGTCGGACGATCCTCATTTACCAGCATGTAAACGTAGGTCGTCCTCCTGCTTGCGCCACCAACTCCGGATTTTTAAACAGTCTCTTACTTATTCAATAAATTTGCATTGAATAGATATCAAAATATCCTTTATATTTCTTAACATATTTTTTATTTTCAATGCAAGATAACCAAAGAAACGAAATTCATACCGTCATTTATCCATAATCTGTTGTTTTATTCTCCATATATTCATATTTTTGTTTTGTTATTCCAATATCAACTGGAGAGATCCATGCAACAAATATTTAAGTTTCTTACCAAACGCCTTTTTACCCTAATAATCCTTTTTTCAGCAAGCAGCCTTTTTGCTCAAATGGAGGACAATATAAAAGTAGGGGTCCTTCTTCCTCTCAGCGGGAATCTGTCCCCATACGGTCAGGAGCTTCTCCAGGGAATACAGCTGGCACTTGACAATCTCAAGTCTGAAGACCCAAAACTGAACGCAAGACTCAGCGTAATCGTTAAAAATGACGCAGGAATCCCCAAAACAAGCGAAAGTATGGCGGAAGAACTGTACCAAAAAGAGAAAGTCCATGCGATAATCGGTTCAGTCGCCACATTTCTGACTTTTCAAATCGCAAAAATCGCACAGAAATATGAAAAACCGCTCATTGTGCCGATTGCCACGGAGGGACTGCCTGAAAAGAAACAAAATCCTTATATATTTCAAACATCCATACCTGACCCCAAACAAGGGAGTGTTATGGGAATATTCGCACAAAAGCATCTTCGAAGGAAGAAAGCGGCAATCCTGTACCAGGAAGAAAGCCTGTATTCAAAATCAGCTGCTGAAGAATTTAAAAGAACATTCACAGCCAAAGGCGGCGAAGTGAAAATCATGCAGGGTTTTAAATACGGAACCACTGAATTTCGTCCAATACTTGAAACTGTAATGACAAATGCGCCAGATGTGGTACTCCTGCCGGTTTTCATTCAAGATGTAAAAAACATCCTTGAACAGGCCAAGGCCTTGTCGGTCAAGATCCCATTCATTGGAACCGACAGCTGGGACAATTCATTTTATCACATTAAAAACAGCAGTCTTTTTGAAGGCAACTATTTTGTAACCCACTTCTCGCCACAAGATCCTCATCCGGCAGTAAAACGTTTTGTCGATCAATACCTTAAAAAATTCAACAAGGTTCCTGGATCACTGGCAGCTCTAGGATATGACGCAGCATCTTTCACCATAAATGCAGCAGGAAAAATAAACGTAGGCAGAAATCAATCCTTGCAGCAAATCCTGTCCCAGAAAACAGAATATGAGACATTGTCAGGAAAAATGTCCCTGAACGATGACCACAAGGCAGTAAAAGCTCTGCCTGTCCTCGTAATAACAAGCACTGACGTAAGATTCATGACGAAAATAATCCCGGAATGATTAAATGCCCGAAATATATATTTCTGCCGATTCAATAGAATACAATTTGTCACAATCCGTCAGGGCAATGTATGAGGCATTTCCATACCCCTGCTATCCCCTGCTCATGAAACCCAAATGGCAAGAGGGTTATATAGGTTCATCATCTTTGATAACTCGGCTTTCCGATCAAAACACATCTTCTCAGGAATCGATAATCGCAGGAAAAAATCAAATCATTCCACACAGAGGAAAAAATATCCTTGTAGCCGGCTGTGGCGAGGCTCAACCATATATCCTAAGAAAACTTGAGCCTGGATCCAATATAATGTATTTCCTGGATTTTTCCACTATAAGCATCATAAGGTCAAGGCTCAGACTGATCCTTGACTTTAAAAAATCAAAGTTTTTAAACCTGGACCTCAACGAATTTCTAAAAGAATATAAGGGACAATCATTCCATCACATTGACTGCTATGGTGTTTTGCATCATCTTCCAACACCTTCAAGGACTATTGAACTTCTCAAGAATGTCCTTCATCCAGCAGGGACGATGAGAATAATGATATACAATAAAAGGTCCAGAAGCTGGATACACAATATCGAAAGGGCATTCAGCCTTTTAAAACTCGATCCCTATGACAGCAAAGACCTGCTTCTGGCACGGAAGGTTCTCGATCAATGTGAAAAGCATTCAGAGAGCCTCTCAACCAGACTTAAATGCATAGGAATAGACAATCTCAAGATAGATTCAAGACTGGTGGACACTTTTTTCCACAGGCGGGAAGCTCGGATAGAAATAAGCAGGTGGCTGGAAATTTTTGATAATGCGGGACTTGTTCCCTTTGCGCTATTTGACAGATATGCTGAGCTCGACGATCTTCCCAATCCTCTTTGGAAAATGCCCTCTGCTGAACAGCTGACAATCAGATCAAATTCAGGCATCTTTGAAAACAACCTTGAGCTTTTTGTCAGACATAAAAGCCATCCCTCAGCGAATTTCGAGAATAAAGATCAAAAAAAAATAAAATTGATGATGCACGAGTATTTCCACTGTTTGAAATCGCATCTTGTTTCACCACCATCCCGCTGGTTCTCCTATGATGAAACAAAAACAATACCCTTGCATCACAAATACTGTCTATGGCATCGCCATCTGAATTTTCTATTTAAAAATGAAGATTATGAAATAGGAAGAAAAACCATTGACGGAGTACCATTTCAAGCGCTCTGCCGCCTTGCCAGAATTGGCGCCATATTCAAAAAACAGATACCCGACAAGAGTCTGGCAGATGAACTTTCAGGGCCAATGACCAGCAATCTCTCTTATGAAAAAAAAGATTTCCTTCCCGTCAATTTTGAAAATACATCTTTGTCAGACCTGATATCCACCATCCTTACGAAAAAAGGAAAATACTCGGCACAGCGCAAAAACCAGATCCTTTTTCGACTCAAAAGGGCTCAGGATTGACATGTTTTCGATTTACTTTTTTGCCAATGTTCTGTTCGCATGATCGACTCCTTCCTCCGCCATTCATCGATCTTCCTGTGATTGCCGGAAAGAAGGACTGAAGGAACCCTCATTCCCTCAAATTCTTCAGGCCTTGTGTACAACGGATATTCAATAAGGCCTTTCATTTCCTTTGTGAAAGAATCATATTCGGGACTTATGGGATTTCCAATCACACCGGGAATCTGCCTGGCAATCGAATCAACCATCATAAGCACCGGCAGTTCTCCCCCGGAAACAACAAAATCCCCGAAACTGATCTCATCATCCACATAGCTGTCAATAAACCGTTGATCCACTCCGGCAAATCTGCCGCAAATGAATAAAAGGGGGGTCTCAATCCCGCTGAATTTGACTGCATCCTCATGATTCCACAACCTGCCTGAGGGGGATGTATATATTATCAAAGGCCTCTTCTCAAAAACTGAAACGAGTCTTACAAGAGGTTCACAGCGCAGTACCATTCCATCACCACCTCCATAGGGGTGGTCGTCAACGGAGCCATGCCTGTCCACAGCATAATCGCGAATATTGATAATATTAAAGGAAAGAATATTCTTTTCTATGGCGTTTCTTAAAATACCAAACTTCAGATAAGCCTCAACGAATGAAGGATACAGAGTTGCAATCGAAATGTTCTGCAGCATTTTATTCCCATGCTTCATCAAAAATATCCCTGCTAACTACAAGACGAAGCGCATCGTCATCAGGCAAAAAGCCCATATCGAAATAATGGGAAACCAGAGGTATCTCGCATTTTCTTCCGGTTTCTGATTTTACAAATACAACATCGCTCGCACCGTAATTGTGAACCCTGTATACGGTCCCAATCACCCCCCCATCCACATCTTCCACGGATTTTCCAATAAGATCATCCCAGAAGTACTCTTTTTCATGGTCAATATTTAATGCTCCCCGTCTCACCCATACCCTTTCCCCCCTCAACTTTTCAGCATCCTCCCTTTTTGAGAACAGTGTACATTTTAAAAGCGGACGGCCTCCTTGCATTTTATTCAGAAGAACACCGGATAAAACGCCATCCTCGGCACTTTTTCCTATGAGAACCTCACTCAGTTCCCTAGGCAAACCCTCGGTTCTGCCTGATACAAAAAAAGCCCCTGCGACACCATAAGGCTTTCCAATAGTTCCAAGCATCAGCCATTTATCTTTCATAAATAAAGAATCATTTTTTAAAATTATTTAAAACCCGTCCAAAAAGGCTAGCAACACAAAGGCTGCACATACTACGGTTTGCAGAACAGGCGGAATCTGAAGAGAGTGGTTTCACACGAAAAATACGGTGCATTGACATGGTAGCCTATTTTTTTGCCGTATTTTCCCTTGTTACTTTCAAATTTTTAATCTTAAGCAGATTTTTAACACAATCTGACAGCTGAGCGCCCTTGCCATACCAATACTGGACCCGATCACTCTTAACCTCTATTACGGACGGATCTTCCCTTGGATCATAATATCCAATTTTTTCAATAAACTTTCCATTTCTGGCACAACGGCTGTCCGTGGCTACAATATGGTAAAACGGACTATGAATTTTTCCCTTTCTCTGCAATCGTATCTTGACTGACATCAAATCTCCTAAAACACTCTGTTTCTTTCAATTCACAAATTGGCTTGTCTTTTCCCAATCCCTTTTTTGCATCGGTTCACACTTTATATCTACTTTTGGAAAAAAGTAAAGATATTTAATCCTCATACTGATAAGAATACAGACTTCCACTCTCAGTAATGTCCAACTCGCGAGGCAAAACATCAAAGATGCAGCCGGCTATAATACTTGACTCCACAACCAATAAATATGGTTAATGTAAATATGGCATTTAACTAAATAAAGAGCTAAAATAAAAAAATAGTTAGTCGCTGTAGCGAAATTGAAAATTTCGTTACAGCGACGTATCCTGACGAGCGAAGCGAGTATAGGATCTCCCCGAAATTTCAGCATGTTACAACAGATCCTATGCAAGCTTCGCTTGCCAGGATACGTCTCTGTCGCGTATTGCGACAGAGACTAGTTAGTTGCTGGCGCGAAATGCGTAAGCGACGTGTCCTGACGAGCGCAGCGAGTATAGGATCTCCCCGAGATTTCAACATATTTCAACCAGATCCTAAGCTTTTCCTCGCTTGCCAGGATATGTCCGCGGTGCATTTCGCGCCGAGGACTGGTTACTTACTTGACACGAGGACTGGTTACTTACTTGACATGTAGAATGGAACCGACACTCATCTGTGGATATCAAAACTATTGTGGGTACCTCATCTCTTAGGAGGAGAGAGGCCTCTGTTGCATTGCCAATTCAAGGGGTTATTATAATGAAAATGAAATTCTGGGGAACGAGAGGGTCACTGCCAAGGTCGTATAGCAATCAAGATTTCAATAATTTTGTCAAGGAATTAATTAACAAGGCCGAAAGCAAGGGGATCTCCACATTGAAAGAATTCAGCAATGCGATGAATGATGCAAAATTCGGAGCGCCGCTGCTCCTTGGCGGCCATACCTCGTGCACCGAAATTATTCATGAGAAAGAGCATTTCTTTATTGATTCGGGAACTGGAATTACAGATGCCGCAGTTCAGGTTCTAAAAGAGGGTCAAAATGAGTTCAGGCTTTTTCAGACCCATATGCACTGGGACCACATAATGGGACTTCCATTTTTCCTGCCAATCTATATTCCGGGAATCAGAATCACTATTTATCATGTCCATCCTATAACCCCTGAATATATCAAGCTTCAATTTAATGGAGTCAATTTTCCCGTCCCTTGGGAACAGCTTGGTTCCACTATCGAGTTTAAAAAAATCAATCTCTATGAAAAAATGCAATTCGGCAGCGTTACAGTATCGGCATTCTGCCTTGACCATCCCGGGGGCTCTTTCGGATACAGGTTTGACGCCGGTGGCAAAAGCATTGCTATTGGAGTGGATGGGGAATACAAGAGACTGACACCGGAAAATCTAGGTAATGACTTAAAATACTTTCAAAATTTGGACCTTCTGACATTCGATGCTCAATACGCCATGAACGAATTGGTACGCCGCTTTGACTGGGGTCATTGTACTCCAAGCATCGGAGTGGATCTGGCACTACGGGAGGGGGTAAAAACACTTGTGCTAAATCATCACGATTCCAGGCGCACTGAGGCCGACTCATTTAAAATGTTAAAAGACGCAAAGGATCATTTAAAGACACAACTCCCAGCCTATCAGGAAATTTGGAACAGACTGAAGCAGCCAAAGGGTCCGAATGTGCTCCTGGGTTATGACGGTCTGGAAATTGATCTGGATGCCACATAATATCATCCCGCATAATATCATCAAAACTGGAAAACCTTTATATTGACTACAGCTATTGTCTATGATTCCTTAAATCTAGCCGGTTATTTCACAACTTGACTTAAGGAGCAGAATAAAAAAATGCTTTTTACAGCTTTTATGTCCGCTATTGCCTCCATGTTTTTTATTTTTGCCCCCAAAGCCGAAGGTTCTCCCAAATTTGAGCAGTCCTCAGGAATTATTCCGCGAAGCGCTGCCGGATCAACAGAAATTGACCTTACCCTAGTTATAAAAGATATCGATCCTCTCGATGTTGTGTCTTCGGATGTAAAAAAAACCATTTTCTCGCGTCTCAGCATATATCTTGATGATCATCCAAATTCATCTCTCAGGATCAAGTATTCCGAAGAACCCGCCTCAACTGTAAAATTTCTCGATCCATACACGGTAAGCATAGCATCCGAACCGATAAAGGAAGGGCCTACAAATGGGCTGTACAAAGTTACGATCAGTCTGACTGTCAGAGACAATGGTGCAACAGACAATATCGTTTCCCTCCTTGCCAAACACTCAGGTGAGTATGTAAAAGTCACGGCAACCTATAAAGATCAAAGCAATGTTGAGACATCGTCCACCCTTCAGGTCTACAAACAAAAGGGCGTGGCCAACAAGGCTCCGGAATTACAAGGGATTTACCCTCTTCATAAAAGCGTTTACATAGCGTGGACAAAAGAGGATCTCATCCCTTATAACGCTGACGGACTTAACTACCCTCCAAAAGGGGTGAACATAATAGTCATAGACACAAGTATTATTAACAGTATGGTCCTCCCTGCAAAAACCTACAGGGAAAAGAAGGAAGAAGAGATAGTCGATAGCCAGTGTACTTTCTCTATAACTGGAGAAACCTGCAAAGTGGATTGCCGCGATTATAATACCCACCTGGATATTGAATCCCTGGAGCAGATATCCAAATCACAGGGAGGGTTCAGGTTAATTCAAAAAGCCCCCACCGTGCAGTCCGCAATAATTTCAGATATTATTAAAGACAGATTTTATGCCATATTCATGGCATATGAGCCTGATGGACTGTTAATATCCCGATGCCTCATGGGGAAAAGCTACATTAACGTATCGCTAACTGAAGCAAACGGAGCAAAAGAGGCAAAGGCGGGCAATCCGGCATGTTTTATTGCAACAGCAGCCTACGGGACACCATATCACAAAGATCTGGACCTTCTAAGGTGGTTCCGCGACAAATATCTTTTAGAAATTCCATACGGACATAATCTCGTAAGCCTTTACTACAAATACAGTCCGTCACTTGCCTTAAAAATTGAAAATCACGATCTTTTAAAAAAAATAGTTAAAGCCGCTCTTTTTGTTCCTGTTAAATTAATTTCTTTTTTAAGGAAAATGGACGGAGATGAACGCTACGACCCTGAGCACTATTCAGAGGATATTTCCGCATCTGATATTGCTGGATAATCCTCAAGATAATTCTTTCCCCTTTAATTTTTATTACCATTTTTATCAGAAATCACTCTTTTTCGAGAGGGCACACGATGAATAAGAAGGAACCCGTAACAACTTTTCTCTGCGATTACAAAAAACCAAATTTTTCAGCAAAAAAGAGTGCCTTGATTTTTGAACTCGAGGAGGATTTCTGTCTTGTAACCTCAAAAGTGGAATATTCCAGAACCAAAGGACAATCCGCAAATATAAAAGAAAGAGATCTTGTTCTCTCAGGTGAAAATCTCGAAATAGTGTCAATTCTGATGGACGGTAATATTCTTGAAAAAGCCAAATATGATTTGCTAGAAAACATCCTGAGACTTGTTAACCCCCCCGACAGATTTCTACTCACAATCAAAACAAAAATAAGACCGCAGGAGAATACCTCCCTTATTGGCCTTTACAAGGCGAATAACAAATTTTGCACTCAGTGCGAGGCCGAGGGATTCAGGCGCATAACATATTTTCTTGACAGGCCTGATATACTTTCCATTTTCGAAACGACAATAATTGCTGATAAAAAAAGGTATCCAGTACTGCTCTCAAACGGCAATCTGATAGAGAGAGGCGAGCTTGAAAATGGGCGCCATTTTGTAAAATGGTTCGATCCTTTCCCTAAACCGAGTTATCTTTTCGCTCTTGTAGCAGGAAATCTGTACGAAGTGAAAGACCGTTTTACTACAAAATCAGGAAGAGAAATTGAACTGAAAATTTTTGTCGAAGATAAAGACAGAGATAAATGCAACTATGCGATGCTGTCACTTAAAAAAGCTATGAAATGGGAGGAGGACGTTTATGGACTTGAATACGACCTGAACGCCTATATGATAGTTGCAATCCGTGATTTCAATATGGGCGCCATGGAAAACAAGGGACTTAATATCTTTAATTCAAAATATGTCCTTGCAAGTCCTGACACAGCAACCGATGCTGATTTTTTAAGCATTGAAGGTGTCATCGCACATGAGTATTTTCATAACTGGACAGGAAACAGGGTCACATGCAGAGACTGGTTTCAGCTCAGTCTGAAAGAAGGGCTCACAGTATTTCGCGACCAGGAATTCTCATCAGACATGAATGTACGATCGGTCCAAAGAATTGATGATGTAAAGGCGCTGAGAAACACTCAATTTCCCGAAGACAAAAGCGCTATGGCGCATCCGGTCCGCCCTGAATCATACATTGAAATTAACAACTTTTATACACCAACTGTATATTTGAAAGGTGCTGAAGTAATAAGGATGATCCATACAATCCTTGGCGAAAAAAACTTCCACGCAGGTATCGATATATACCTGTCAAGGCATGATGGTTTCGCCGCAACAATTGACGATTTCCTGAAGGCAATGGAAGAAGCTTCCGGCATGGATCTGGACCAATTCAAATTTTGGTATATGCAGGCAGGAACCCCAATAGTCACAATAAAATGGGATTATGATCATTCCAATAAATGCTGTACTCTTCATATCAGGCAGGAAATTCCGGACACTCCTTCCCAGACAAACAAAAAACCTCATCTTATACCGATAAAAATGGCTCTTTTAGGCAAAAACGGAAATGAACTTCCATTTCAAATTAATGAAAATGCGCACAGAAACAGTCCAAAGGAACATGTACTTCTTTTAAGCAAATCTGAAGAAACCTTTCATTTTCGAAATATCGAAGAAAGTCCAACACCTTCGCTTCTCAGAAATTTTTCCGCCCCGGTATATCTTGATGCGAATTATACTCCGAAAGAGCTGATTTTCCTTATGAGCAACGATCCAAACGAATTTATCAGATATGAGGCTATCCAGAATCTTGCATCACAAATCATACTCGACTATGCCTCCTCCTATTGCACAGAGAAACCCATGTCAGTAGATGAAAATTTTATTTTGGCATTTCAAAAATGCCTTTCAGATAAAAACATGAAGCCACTGTTTCTAGCAACACTGATAACCCCTCCAAGTTTATCCTATCTGTCAAGTATTGGAGATCAAATTAATGTCGAAGGCCTTTTCTTCGGCCAAAAACTGTATAAAAAAACGCTGGCGATGAAATGTTCAGATTTTTTCATGAAACTATACAAAGAAAATTCCTCGCTGCAGGGTCATTTTACTGAACACGAAAAAATTGGCAGACGGGCACTGAAAAATACCTCACTTGGTTTTCTTATGAAACTTCAAGCAGAAGAGATTCAGGATATCTGCATACATCAGTACGAGACAGCCAGAAACATGACCGACAGAATAGAATCGCTGGCGTTAATCGTTGATTCTCCTTCAAGAAAAAGAGAGTACATATTGAATAATTTCTATCAAAGGTGGGAAAACGATCCCCTGGTTATCGATAAATGGTTTAATATCCAGTCTTCATCATCTCATCCTGACATACTGAAACAGGTAAAATCCCTCTTGAATCATCCAGCTTTTGAAATTGTAAATCCCAACCGGGTCAGGGCTGTATTCAGTTTCACACACCTCAATCCATACGGATTTCACAACATCTCAGGTGAAGGTTATAGAATTACAGCAGATTACATCTTGAAAACCGACACAATAAATCCAAGCATATCATCCGCACTGGCAATACCCTTAAGTCGCTTTAAGAGGCTGGATGAATCCAGGCAAATACTGATGAAAACTGAAATAGAAAGAATCCTGAAACATTCCAACCTTTCAAAAGAGGTCTATGAGATCTTGATGAAGAGCCTTGACATCCTCCCTCCACTAAACCGCTAACGCGGTTATAGTGTGGGATTCCTGCG
>JADFZC010000421.1 GCA_015232735.1 Oligoflexales bacterium
TCTTATCTCCAACCTGCAGCTTTCTTTTAATCGCAACGTAAACCTTCACCATCTTGATAACGCCTGGAGGTAATTCATCTCCTTTTCTTATCTTTTTAATCTGTTCCTCCGTCATGAAGCGGATTAGATTAATTTTCTCTTTAAGGTTCTCAATAATCTTTCTAACCAAGGAATTCTTTTTTGCATCCTTTAGCGTTATGTTTTCCCAATAAATGTAGCTTAATTTTTTTAAAAGCTCCTCACTAACCGTCTCTTCAGGATATACTACAACTTTTCCTTCACTGTCAGATATTGTGTCCGCCAACATCTCTCCTGCTGCTAAGTCGCATATCTTACGTGCTGCCGAATCCTTTATTATGGTAACCCTGTCTTTTTCATCTTTTCTTAATTTTGATATTTCCTGCTCTTCAATTTTTATTGTTCTTGAATCTTTAACAGAACCCTCTCTGGCATAGACCTTTGCTCCGATAACCGTGCCGACAACTCCTGGGGGAACCCGTAATGATGTGTCCCTTACATCCCCTGCTTTTTCTCCAAATATTGCTCTTAACAATTTCTCTTCAGGTGTAAGCTGGGTCTCACCCTTTGGCGTAATTTTTCCCACCAAAAGATCCCCCGGTTTCACTTCAGCACCAATTCTTATAATTCCAGCTTCATCCAAATCCTTTAATGCCTCTTCCCCAACATTTGGAATATCTGCAGTAATCTCTTCCTGACCTAATTTTGTATCTCTCGAGATACATTCAAATTCCTGAATATGTATGCTGGTATACAGGTCTTCTTTCACTACTCGTTCAGAGATGAGGATTGAATCTTCGAAATTGTATCCACCCCAAGGCATAAATGCTACAACAACATTCTGCCCTAACGCCAATTCTCCCATTTCAGTAGCAAATCCATCTCCAATAATGTCTCCCTTTCTAACCCGTTCTCCAACTGACACTATTGGCTTTTGATTTATGCAAGTATCAACATTTGATCTCTTATATTTTTCTGGTTTATAAATATCTACTTCTGCACCAACATCCGTCACATCTTCAGAATTGCGATCTTCTGTTTTTATCACTATCCTTTCAGCATCAACTGAAACCACAACTCCATCGCGTTTAGCCACGATTGCCGCACCAGAATCTCTTGCAACTATACGCTCCATACCCGTACCTATTAACGGCGCTTTTGTTTTCAAAAGCGGAACAGCCTGTCGTTGCATGTTTGATCCCATGAGAGCTCTATTGGCATCGTCATTCTGTAAAAACGGAATCAATGATGCTGCGACGGATACCAGCTGGCTAGTTGATACATCCATCAAATCAGCTTCATCAGCACGTACAATTTCACTTTCTCCCGCTCTTCTCGCGTATACAAGCTCATCGGTCTCTTTCAAATCCGATGCCTGAGCTATAACATGATCGTCATGCTCCTCCGCTGCTGAATAATACTTTACTCTATTTTGAGATTGAACGTCCTTTGCGAGACTCTTATAAGGTGTCTCAATAAAACCAAACTCGTTCACCTTTGCATAACAAGCAAGTGATGATATCAAACCAATATTCGGACCTTCCGGTGTTTCTATCGGACATATTCTGCCATAGTGTGTTGGATGCACGTCCCTAACCTCGAACCCAGCTCGTTCTCTACTCAAACCTCCGGGGCCAAGTGCAGAAAGTCTTCTTTTATGTGTAATTTCTGACAATGGATTTGTCTGATCCATAAATTGGCTTAACTGAGAACTTCCGAAAAATTCTTTTACAACAGCTGAAGCTGGCTTATTATTAATAAAATCATGAGGCAAAAGGCTCTCAACATCACCTAACTGCAACCTCTCTCTTATGGCTCTTTCAATTCTTAAAAGTCCTATTCTATACTGGTTTTCTAACAACTCACCTACAGCCCTAACCCTTCTATTCCCCAAGTTATCTATATCATCTATCTGCCCTTTATCGTTTTTAAGATCTAGCAGATATTCCACTGTCCTTAGGATATCCTCCTTAGTTAAAGTTCTGGTTTCTACGGGCAGATTCAAACCAAGCTTTTCGTTTAATTTCATTCGGCCGACAGCACTGAGATCATATCTATCGGGATTAAAAAACAAATTCTCAAACAAATTTGTAGCAGGCTCTATGGCAGGAGGGTCCCCAGGTCTCATTCTTTTGTATATTTCCATTATCGCTTCGTCTTTAGAGGATATTTTATCACTCATTAGTGTATCTCTAAAAGAAGCATCCACGTTTACCCTGTCGATAAATAGTATCCCAAACCGCTGTATCCCATGCTTCATTATTTCTTTTATTTTTGTTTCGTCAATTTCACTATTTATCGGAATTAATATATTTCCTTCTTTATCGAGGATGTCTTCACAGGTTACCTTCCCGATGAGTTCCTCTTTTTCCACCGGCATATATTCAATTTTTGCCTGCTCCATCTGCCTTATAACACCAACCGATATTCTTCGGCCCTTTTGCACCAGCCTCTTTCCCGTGTCAGGATGCCTTATATCTGAGGGTGCTCTCTGCCCCTTTAACAGTTCATAGTTTAACTTTTTGAAAAACTGTCCCTCTTTTATTTCGATTATTTCCCTGTCATAAAATCTATCCAGAAGTTCACTCTCCGAATATCCGAGAGCCTTTAAAAGGATAGACGCATGCATTTTTCTTCTTCTATCAATCCTGACGTATAATATATCTTTTGAATCGAATTCAAAATCCAGCCAACTTCCTCTGTATGGGATTATTCTCGCAGTATATAATAGTTTTCCAGTATTTAGATTCTTTCCCTTGTCGTGGTCGAAAAAAACACCTGCTGATCTATGAAGCTGAGAAACTACAACTCTCTCAGTTCCGTTTATTATAAAAGTTCCATTTTCTGTCATTAAAGGAATTTCACCAAAATATACTTCCTGCTCCTTGACATCCCTTATGCTTTTTACACCACTTTCCTTATCCAAATCCCAAACCACAAGTCTTATTACGACTTTCAACGGTGCCGCAAAACTCATCCCACGCTGTCTGCACTCATCGACACTATATTTTGGATCTTCGAAAGAATAACTCACAAACTCAACCGACGCCGTCTCATTAAAGTCAATTATTGGGAATACAGACTTGAACACCGCTTGCAACCCAACATTCTTCCTTTCATCGTGAGGAATTTCCGCCTGTAAAAAACTTCCGTAACTACTCTTCTGCAACTCAATCAGATATGGTATCTCTTCAGCAGGAACAATTTTTTGAAATACTTTTCGAGGTCTAGTGAAACTCGATGACAGGGAGGTCATATACCACTCCTATTTATGGCACAGAGAAAATGCAACGGCTTGGTGCCTATTATTATCTTATTTTTTAATTATTTAATCGAATACAAAAATAACTCTTCAGCACTAATAATCATTCTCAAATTAAAAAGTTTCCTTAAGTATTTAGAATATCTTTTAT
>JADFZC010000422.1 GCA_015232735.1 Oligoflexales bacterium
AGTGGAGAAGTTTATACTGTCCCATATGAAGGTGAAAAACAAAATATTAAATCAGAAACATCTGGGACAATCCCCGTTTTATTATTTGGTGAATCAGCTTTGTTTAAAGTCAAGGAAAATAAGATTATTGACATTATAGATTTTGAGACAAAATCTGAAAAGTGTAAGTCTCTGATCGAAAAGGACCCTGCGAGAAGAAATATTGCTGAGTTCGCCATAGGTTGTAATGATTGGGCTGTCGTTACTGGAAATATTCTTGAAGATGAAAAGGCTGGTTTCCATTGGGCTTTCGGGCGTAGTGATCAGCTTGGTGGAGTGACAGGTCCTGATAAATTTCTTTCACCAGAGAATATTCTTCATATTGATATCGTATATGCAAAGGATAGTAAATATAAAGTTCAGGAGATGATTTTTGTATATAATGACGATTCAAAAAAGAAAATCATTGAAGATACTAGGTATCTTGTTTTTTAGTATATCATCTGAAAAATTTATTGAAAGAAATGTAAACATAGATAGTCAATCAAAAGCTTATGAGATTTTATTTATGAATCTTCGCAAAAAAGTATTTGTAATATTGTTCTTTTTATTTTTTCAAGATTTAGCGATGGCAAATCGCCTAAATATACTAATTGAAAAATGGCCCATAAAACATGACTATGTGAAAGCTATTACCTTGGAATCCGCATTCATTGGGTTTCAAGTTTATGATACCTTATTGACGAAGCTCCCATCAGGAGAAATAGTGCCAAATTTGGTTGAAAGTTGGGAATTCGATAAAAATAGGGTTGTATATAAATTTAGGCTTAGGAAAAATGTATTCTTCTCTGACGGTAGTCCGTTAACGGTCGAAGATATCAAATTCTTTTTTGAAAATTCAGAATTAGTTCGTAAATCTGCTATACGAAAACCGAGTGATTCATTTAAAAAGTCAGTACATTTTTTGAAAGTAAATGAGAATGAATTTGAAGTTAAACTATCTATCGATGACGCCCGTTTTTTAGATAATATTTGTGATGTCGATAATAAACTGTATAAATTGAATAATAAAGGAAACCAAATTGGAACAGGCGCATATTATGTAGCAGAGATTAATGAAAGTAAAAAGCAAATAATACTCAAGAAAAACATATATACCGATATAAAATTAGATTTTACTGAAGTAATGATAACAACAGAATCAAGGAGACCAATCGATCTTTCTTTTTCCAAAAATCTAAAAGAAATAGAAGATCCAATCCCTTTATCCTATTTTGATACGGAGGTTCATTATTTAGGAATATTTGCTTCCAATCCAAAATATTTGAATCGTGAAAAAAGATTGTATCTCTTGTCTTTGCTTAAAGACGACATTATTGAAATGATAGAGGGGAAACAAAAGTATCCAATTGGCGGCATTATTCCTTTTGGTCAACTTGGATACGATCAAAACATTTCAAAACCATTTTCGAATATCAAAAAAACCAAGATAGAATATCCTGTCAATGTTGTGTACTATGCTGATTTTCATAGCCGTATTTCAATCGCTTATTGTGATGAATTAAGGAAAAATGGAATTCAATGTAATTTGAAAAAAATTCCTGCTGAAGAATATGAGACACGAGCAAATAATGGTGAATTGGAAGTCTATTTCATCAGACAAAAATCGACAAACTTTCACTCAGAATATTTCCTAAGTTGTTTTAGCTCAGACAGTGTATATAATTATTCTTTTTCAAAGAAAAAAATCTATCCATTACAGAACAAGTACGATCGGATGTTCTCTGAGGTTTATAATACACCTTTCGTGAATCAAGATTTAATTGAAAAAAATTATCAAAAAATGGATCAATCTTTATTAAATGATGGATTGGTCAAGCCTTTTAAATACGGGGGAGAAAAGAATATTTGGCATAGCAAACGGATCGAATTGCCGACGATTAATACGATGGGTCCTTTTGGTATAAAAGTAAGTGAAATAAGGTTATTAAAATGAAAATATCTTCTATAGAAAAAAAGTTATCCTTCTCAAATTTACTAAATTCTGAATTCAATAAGGTATTTATATCAATTATGTTGATCGGAATGGCAGCCATTACTGCTCTTGATTTTAGCTATTCATTTAAAAGAGAAATATTCAAATTGGATAATGATCTTCAATCTTTTGAAAACAGCCAATTCAAGAGACTGCAATATTTTGATTACACACAAATGAACGAGGATGTTCACTCTTTTATAATAAATCGCCCGTTGAATGGAATCATCGTCCTCGATAGATTTGGTGTTAATATCGCTTCAAGAAATATCTTTCCTTTTAACTTTAGACATAATCTTAAAGAAAATCATAAATACTTTTCTTTTAACGAAAGAAACATTCTCTATATTATTGTTAAGCCATTACTCACCAAAGACGGTCAATATCTGGGAACGATAGTTGTCAATGTGAATATATTGGAGTTATTCCTGCCTTTAATCATAAGATCGCTATTACTGATGTTTACTCTTTTTCTAATTTTTATTTCGCTTAAAATAGTGCTAAGTAATGTTACCAGATCTATAATCAAACCATTGTCAGATTTTACGGATAGATTGTCAAAGTTGGAGAACAATTCCGATATAATTGAAGTTTATCATGATAAAAATATAATAATAACTGAATTAGCACAGCTACAAAAAAATTTTAACGAATTGCAGAGACGTTCATCAGCGGCAGAATCTTTGCGAAATGAAAATATCAAACTTAACAGCATAGCTCAAACAACCCAAATGCTTGCGCATGATGTCAGAAAGCCCTTTTCTATCCTTAAGATTGGACTTGATATGTTTAAGGATGTTACGAACATGTCAGAATTAGAGAGTACTCTTAAGACCTTTGCTCCTGAAGTAGAAAAAGCTATGACATCAGTTAATGGAATGATTAATGATGTGATGGAGATTGGACGTAATTCTGCTCCACATCAAGAAATTGTCAGTGTTGAATCAGTAATTGAAGCGACATTGTCTGAACTTTGCCGGATTTATCAAGATGCGAATATTGCCTTGGATTATAGTTTTGACCACAAGCATATGCTCTATGTTGATCCCTTGAAGGTTGGAAGGATATTCTCAAATATTTTAAGTAATGCTTTTCAGGCTATTAAATTCAAAGGAAATGTTTGGATAAAAACAAAAGAAGAAAATGGAATGATGAAGATATGCATAGGAAACAGTGGCTCATTTATTAACGAGGAAGATATTCAACATCTATTTTCTGCTTTTTTCTCTAAAAACAAAAAGGGAGGCACTGGCCTTGGCCTCGCTATCGCACATAAAGTTGTAACAAACCACGGAGGGAAAATATGGTGCGAATCATCTGAGAAAAAAAATTCTGTAGATTTTTATTTCACTCTGCCCATTGATTTGAGAGCAATCACGATATTCAATGGGCTCGCGTTCAATTATTTTCAGGGGAA